>JALYZQ010000170.1 GCA_030948805.1 Actinomycetota bacterium
GTGGCCACCTCGGCCCTGATCCCGGCCCGAGCCGGCCGGCTGGTCTTCGTGGCGGCGGCCGAGGGCGCCGGGCCGCTGGCCAGCGCGGCCCGCGCGGCGGTGGAGAACCTGGCCCGGACGCTGTCGGTCGAGTGGGCACGCCATGACGTCACCGCCGTGGCCATCTGTCCCGGAGTCGGCAGCGAGGACGACGAGCTGGCCGGCATCATTGCCTTCTTGCTCAGTGACGCCGGGGGCTACTTCACCGGCTGTCGCTTTGACCTCGGCGGCCGGCCGAGCGCATTCATATCCGCTTCTTAGCCGGTCCTCACGCGGCGGCGACGGAGGGCGTCCATGCTCGCTCTCGCTTCCCGATCCCTGCCGAGGACCACCATGACCCCCAGACCGAACGTCGATGCGCGTGCTCGAGCTGTCGCCGTCCGACGTGCTCGGACCGTTCGCGTGCACATGATCCGCCAACGCGTGGTGGCCGGCGCGCTGGCTCTGTTCGTGGCCCTGTGGTTACTGATCGCGCTGATCCTGGTCAGCGGGCACGATCCCGCGCTGGGCCGTCAGCGCACCCTCACCGCCCGGGCGCGCACCCACACGACTTCCGCCGCCACAACCGAGCCGACGAGCGTTCAAACGACTCCCAAGACAGCGGCCGCGACCTCCACCCGCACGGCCACGCATACCGCCACCACGACGTCGACGGCGACCGCGAGCAGCTCTCGCAACGCGGGCTCGGGGGTCAGCCCGGTGACCTCGAGTCAGTCATGAGCGCCCGCCGCTACCGGATCACCGCGCCCCCGGCCCCATTTGAGCAACGTGACCGCTTGGACTGCTTCGGCGGCAGCTGCACGCTGATCGTGGCTGACTCGGCCCAGCCCGCGCAGGCGGCCGCGGCCGTGGCGGCGGCCCGGCGCACGCTGCTTGACTGGCACGCCCGCTTCTCGCGCTTTGCCCCCGACAGCGAGCTCGCGGGCCTCAATTCGAGCCCTCGCGACCAGGTCCGAGTCAGCCCGATGATGCTCAGCCTGATCGAGGCTGCGCGTACGGCTGCCCGAGACACCGGCGGCCTGCTCGACGTCACGCTCGGCGCCGAGATCCAGCGCGCCGGCTACGTGACGCACTTCGAGGGCGACGGCCTCCCGCTGGATATGGCCTTGGCCCAGGCTCCGCCCCGCCGCCCCGCGGCTCCCAAGCCGCGCTCGGCAGTCACTGAGCTCAGCACCGATCCTGAGGCCGGGACGGTCAGCCGGCCGCCGGGGACGATGATCGACCTCGGCGGGATCGCCAAGGGCGTGTTCGCCGATCGGCTCGCGCGCCGGCTGGCCGGATTCGACGCCTATGTCGTCGACTGCGCCGGGGAGATCCGCTGGGGCGGCCGCGCCGGGCTGCTGCGTGAGGTCGGCGTTGTCAGTCCCTTCGATGGTGAGCCGCTGCACGCCTTCGCCCGGGCTCAGGGCGCCATCGCCACCAGCGGGATCGGCAAGCGCAGCTGGCTGGACCGCGACGGGCGCCCCAGCCACCATCTCCTGGACCCGCGAACCGGACAGCCGGCCTACACGGGCCTCGTGCAGGCCTCCGCGCTGGCCCGGACCGCTGCTGAGGCCGAGGCTCTAGCTACGGCAGCCGTGCTCAGCGGCCCCGGCGCGGCGCCGGAGTGGCTGCGCTACGGCGGCGTGCTCGTCGCCGATGACGGGGCTACGAGGTGCTCGGGTCCGCCGAGGCCGAGCCGGCGCCGGCCGACGGGGTGGTGGCTGGCCGGCCGCTCATGGGCGCCGCCACGTGCTCGGACAGCCACGCCCGCATATCGGCCAGCACCTCGGCCTGCTCGGGCTCATTGAGGATCTCGTGGTAGAGCCCCTCGTAGGCCTTCACGGTCTTGTCTTGCGCCCCGATCCGCTCGGCCAGCATCTGGCTGCCCGCCGGAGGGGCGAGCGCGTCGGCGGTGCCATAGAGGATCAGCGTGGGGATCGTTATGGCCGCCACTGAGGTGGGGAACTCGTCGATCGGCCCGGCCAGCTCGGTCACCGTCCGGGCTGGGATCTTGCCCCGGTGGACGAGCGGATCGGCGTCGTAGGCGCTGACGACCGCCGGGTCGCGGCTGATGTCTGCGGAGTCGATGGCCACCAGCGGCAGCTTGGGCGCCACCACTGACAGCGCCCGGCTGAGCAGCCGCAGCGGGGCCGGCGCCGCGTCCAGCGCGGCCAGCGGGCCGGAGAGCATCAACCCGGTCAGCCGACCCTGGTGGCGCTCGGTGTAGAGCAGCGAGATCGTGCCGCCCATGCTGTGGCCGAGCATGAACACGGGCAGACCGGGATGGCGCTCGCGAGCCTGGAGGACGAGCTGGTGGACGTCGGCGACCACTGAGCTCATGCGGTCGATGAGCGCTCGCGGCCCATCCGAGCGTCCGTGCCCCCGGTGATCGACCCCGTAGACCGCGTAGCCATCGTCGACCAGGGCGGCGGCGACGTGGTCATAGCGCGAGCTGTGCTCGCTCATGCCGTGGACGATCACGACCACCGCTCGGGCCTCGGCGTCGGGGCGCCAGGCCTGCCAGAAGATCCGCCGGCCGCCGGCGCCGTCCAGAAATCCGTTCTCGGACTTCACGCCGAATCGGCCGCCCAGGGGACGACTACGGCATCCTCGTGCGGTGAGTCCCGCGCGACGACATACTCGGCCGGCTCGATGTCAGAAGTGTTCTCCAGCACGTGCGTCTCCCGGGGCGGAACATAAACCATGTCACCCGGAGACAGGGCCAGCTCCTTCTCCAGGCGATCGCCCCAACGGACCAGCAGGCCGCCGGAGAGCATGTACACCGCGCTCTCGCAACCCTCGTGATAGTGGGGCTGGGAGCGGGCGCCGGCGGGGACGCGGAAGTGGCCCATGTAGATGTTGTGCGCGCCGGCGGTGGCCTGGGAGATCTCGGCACCGCCGACCACACCCCGCGGGACGTCTCGCTCCTGACCCGGCTTGACGACCTGCATGGCGCGAGTCTAACCCCGCGTCGCGCCCGGCCGCTCACGCTGCTCGGGTGTTTCGATGGTCAGCAGCTGTGCGCGTTCGTGGTCCACCTGCAGGGTTGTGTGCTCGATTCCGTACTCGTCATCGAGTAAGCGCTCGAGCGTGTGAGCGACCTCGTGACACTCACCGTGGTCAGCTACCAGTACGTGCGCGGATAGGGCGGGGAAGCCGGAAGTGACCTCCCATACATGCAGGTCGTGAACCTCGGTCACGCCTGGCAGTCCGACCATCGCGCGTCCGATGGCGTCGGGGTCGAGGCCCTCGGGAGAGGCTTCCAGAAAGACACGTCCGCTGGCTTTCAGGAGTCCGAAGGCGGCGTGCAGCATGATGGCGGCGATGACGATGGAGGCGATGCCATCCGCGCGACGGAAGCCGGTGATGAGAATGACGGCACCGGCGATGGCGGTGACGATGAAGGCTGCGAGGTCAGTGAGGATGTGCTGGAAGGCGCCCTCGACGTTCATCGATTGGCGGTTGGCCTTGGAGAGCGTGTAACTGGCCGCGAGATTGACGACGATGCCGACTAGGGCGACGATGAGGACAGCGCTGCCGGCGACGTTCGGCGGGTTGATAAGTCGGGTGATGCCCTCGTAGATGATGAGCAGGCCGAGGACGAGCAGCGTGGCGCCGTTGAACTGCGCGGACAGGATTTCGGTGCGCTTGAGCCCGAATGTCATCGCGCCCTTCGCCGGCTTGGCGGCGAGGCGGATAGCGACGAGCGAGAGGCCGATCGCGCCGGCGTCAGTCAGCATGTGCGCTGCGTCTGAGAGCAGCGCAAGGGAGTGCACGAGTGCGCCGACGACGACCTCGAAAAGCATGAAGCCGACGATGAGCGCGAGGGCGATGGTCAGTTTGCCCCGGTCAGCATCAGCGGAGATGCCATGAGAGTGTCCGGAGTGGTCGTGGTCGTGAGGCATCAGCAGCAATCGCAGCTCTCGTCAACGCATGCAGCGGCTGATGGCTGCAGGCCCGGCATCGAGTGACAGGCGCACTCTTCTCCTCGCCAGAGCTCCGCGCCTTCGGTCACGGCGATGGTCGCGATGACGAGCGCCGCCACCGGGTCGAGAAACCCGGCGCCCGCGCTGCCCAGGAGCAGGCCTAGGAGACCGACCGCGCCCTGGAGCGCGCAGAGCAGGTTCTGGGTGCCCTCCCCAGCGGTCGCGCCGGAGTCAAGGCGTCGGCCAAGGTGGAGCTTCGCCCCCCCGAGCGCCGGCATCAGGATGATGCTCGATGCCAGCAGTCCGACGGCGAGCCAGTTGCGTTGGGGCTGACTGCCGTCGATGAGCTTGCTGACCGACTCGTAGAGGATGTAGGGCACGAGGACGAAGAAGCTGCCAGCCACCCACTTCTGGGCGCGGCGCTCCGCGGTCTCTGAGAAGCGGTTCTTACCGGTCAGCCTGACGATGACGATGACCGCCGCGGCGCCCTCCACCGCTGAGCCGATAGCCCACGCGATGACGCCGATGGAATGAGCCTCGGCCCCGGCGATGAGCCCGAGGATGCCCTCGGCCATCATCCAGACCAGGCTGAAGTACGAGAGCCAGCGCGCGCGCCTGGCCGTCCGCAACCACCCCGCATCGCGCACCGGTGCCGTGACCGGAGTCGATGGGGCCATCGGCAGCGCCGGCACCCGCGTGGCGGGGGTCACGCTGCCCGCTCCCGCTGGCATCCGTACCGGGGGCACGCTCCCACCGTGTCGCCAGCGAGGACGAGGACGCGGTCAGCAGCGCCCAGCAGTTCTGCCACGCCGTCCACGAGTCGGTAGTAGACCTCGCGGCCGCGGCGCTCGCGAGCGACGAGCCCGCAGTCCCACAGGCAGGCCAGGTGAGTCGAAGCGTTGGACTGCGTGAGCCCGGTCGCCAACACGACGTCTCCGACCCGCAGCTCCCCGGGTGCGAGCGTCTCCAGGATGGTCAACCGGCTCCGGTCAGAGAAGCCATGAAACAGGGTGGCGCGCAGTTCCGTAGTGGGCATCGTCATATCAGTGTAGGCCGATACTTTCGGCGACCGCCTCGCCCGCGATCGCCGTCAGTTGACCGAGGGGTCCGGGGGCATCCGCGCCACCAGTGCGTAGGTTCCGCCCTTGCGGGTCAGGACCGTCTCCCACAGGTCCAGCGGCTCGTCACTGAAGGCATCGTCGTGGCCCGCCGGCTCGAGGATCCAGTCGTCGCGTTCGAGCTCGGCGTCAAGCTGACCGGGGCCCCAGCCCGAATGGCCCACGAAGGCACGCCCGCGCCGCAGACCGCTCGGCTGATCGGTACCCGTGCCGCCCATCACGCCGACGTCGGCAAAAGCGATCAGCGCCGCCTCGTCCGGGTCCTCGAACTGGGCCAGCACGATCAGGGACGAGGGTTGCACGGGTCCCCCGATGAACAGCGCGTCCTCCGGTTCGAGCAGCGACTCCAACTCGGACACCGCGTCGGACACCGTCGTCTCCGAGGGCCGGTTGAGCACCAGGCCCAGCGCGCCCTGCTCGGAATGCTCGACCACCAGAACGACGGCGCGAAAGAAGTTGGGATCCAGGAGCCCCGGACCGGCGATCAGGAGCTGGCCGCGGATCGAGTTCATGCGCGGCGAGCGTAGCTCAGCTCACAGCCCCAGGGAGCGGCCCAGGATCTCCTTCATGATCTCGTCGGTGCCGCCGCCGATCGGGCCCAAACGCGCGTCCCGCAGCGCCCGCTCGAGCTCCGGTGGGGCGTCGAGACCATGGATGTCCAGGCAGGCGTCGATCACGTCGACGGCCGCGCGCTGGGTGCGCAGCTTGGCGATCGTGACCTCGCGTACCGCGTCCTGACCGGCGATGTGGCGGCGCAGGGCGGCGTAGGTCACGCACCGGCCGGCCTCGATCTGCACCGCGACCTCGGCCAGCCGGTGACGGACGGCCTGCCCGACCCGGCCCACGAACTCCAGCGTCTGCTCAAAGCACGCCTGCATGGCGCCGACCGCCCCCAGGGCCATCAGCAACCGCTCCCACTGGAAGTTGGCCATGATCAGATAGAAGCCCTTGTCCTGGGCGCCGAGCAGGTTCTCGGTAGGGACGAATACGTCGTCGAACGCGATCTCGGCCGTGTCGGAGGCGTGCCAGCCGAGCTTGCGCAGCGCGGTGGCCGTTATGCCGTCCCCCGGGGCGCGCTCGACGAGCAAGAAGGAGAGGCCCTGGTGGCCCCCGTCGGGTTTTGTCCGCACCGCGGTGACCAGAACGTCGGCGCGTACGCCGCCGGTTATGAAGGTCTTGGCGCCGTTGACCACCCAGCCGCCGTCGACGCGGCGGGCGTGCGTGCGGATCGAGGCCACGTCAGAACCCGCCCCGGGCTCGGTGATGGCCAGGGCGGCGATCTTCTCCCCGCGCAGCCCGGGGACGAGGTGTCGCTGCTTCTGCTCCGGGGTCCCGAAGGCGGCGATCGGCGGTAGGGCGATGCCGGCGTGGGCGCCCAACCCCGCGGCCAGGCCGCCTGAGCCGCACCGAGCCAGCTCCTCGACCAGCACCGCGGCCGCCACCACGTCGCCGCGGCCGCCGTACTCGGGGTCGAACTTCAAGCCCAGGTAGCCGGCCTGCGCCAGCCACGTGAACACCTCGTTGGGAAACCACTCGGCCGACTCCCACTGATCGGCGTGGGGGCGCAGCCGGGTGAGCACGAACTCGCGGATCTCGGCGCGCAGCTGCTCATGGGCGGCGGTGAACGGGGGGATCGGCCGTCGCGGGGCCTGGGGAGCGGGCTTCACGCCCGGATCGACGGGGGTCGAGGCGGATTTCATGTCAATAAGGCGCAAAATCCGCCCCGGCTCCCAGTGTGGAGAGCCCAGGCCGCATGCGGCCTGGGCCCGGGCGGCGCATGCACCGCCCGGCGGGTCGGCGCATGCGCCGACCCGAGCATCTAGAGCCCGTAGGAGCGGCCGATCACGTCGAGCATGATCTCATCCGTGCCGGCCCCGATCCGGTTCAGGCGCAGATCCCGCCAGGAGCGCTCGATGCCGTACTCCTGCATGTAGCCAGCGCCGCCGTGGATCTGGATGCACTCGTCGGCCACCTCTACGGCGATCCGCGACGCGTAGACCTTGGCCATGGTGATCTCCCGCACCGGGTATTCGCCGTTCTGAAAGCGCCAGGCCGTCGTGTAGACCATCTGCCGCGCGGTCTCGATCTTGGTCGCCATCTCGGCGAACTTGTGGCGAATGACCTGGAAGTGACCGATCTCGCGCCCGAACGCCTTGCGCTCCTTGGCGTACTGAAGCGTGCGATCGAAGACCTGCTGCGCGCCCGCCACGCAGCCGGCGGCCCCGATCAGCCGCTCGCCCTGAAGCTCCCAGGAGATGTGGTAGAAGCCCTTGCCGATCTGACCCAGCACCGCTGACTCGGGTACCCGCACGTCCTGAAAGGCGAGCAGCGCGGTGTCCGAGGCGTGCATCCCCAGCTTCTTCAGGCGCTTCTCACGGATCACGCCCGGGCTGTCCATTCCGACCAGGAACAGGGTGATCCCTCCATGCCCCGCTTCGGGATCGGTCTTGGCGACCAGAACGATGGCGTGGGCGCGGTGGCCGTTGGTTATGTAGGTCTTGGCCCCGTTGATCACGTAGTCGCCGGTGGCCTCGTCGCGCACCGCCCGGGTCTTGATCCCGGCCACGTCGGAGCCCGCATCGGGCTCAGTGATGCCGATGCAGAGGATCTTCTGGCCGGCGATGGCGGGGGCGGCCCAGGTCTGCTTCTGCTCCTCGGTCCCGAAGGCCAGGATCGGCGGCATGGCCATGTCGGTCTGCACGGCGACGCCCATGGCCAGACCACCGGAGCGCGAGTGGGCCATCTCCTCGGCCAGCACAAGCGAGGTGTAGTAGTCACCGCCCTGGCCGCCGTACTCCTCGGGCTTGTCCAGGCCCAGGAATCCGAGCTCCCCCATGCGCTCGAACACCCAATCCGGGAAGGTTGTCTCCTCCCACTCCTCGGCGTGGGGCTGGAGCTCCTTGATCACGAAACGTCGGATCGAGTCGCGCAGCTGCTCATGCTCATCGGTGAAGATGAAGTGCTTGCGGGCGGTGGCGAAGTCGGGCTTGAGGACGTCGGCGCTGGCCATCTGGGAAAGCTCCTCCTGATCTCGGTTCCTGACCACCCAAGCTAGCGGGACCGATCGCCGAAGTAAACAGTAGAGCTTCCTACTTGCCACTTGTGCAAGGCGTGCCCGCCGTTCCGCTCTCCGCCTCGGGCGGTGAGCGTAGGCTGCCCGGAATGTCCTTCCAGACCATCCGTTATGACGTGAGTGCCGGCGTGGCCACGATCGCCCTGGACCAGCCCGAGACCCGCAACGCGCTGTCTGACGATCTGCTCAGCGACCTGATCTCCGCCCTGCACAGCGCGCGCGACGATCCCTCGGTGCGCTGCCTGGTCCTGACCTCTACGCACGAGAAGGTCTTCTCCAGCGGAGGCAATCTCAGCGGCTTCGCCGATGACCAAGGACTGGTGGCCAAGCACTTCGCCACCGAGCGCTTTCCCGCCGTGTTCCGGCTGTTGGGTGAGCTGGGCAAGCCGTCGCTGTGCGCGGCCAACGGGCACGTACTGGCCGGCGCGCTGGGTCTGGCCCTGGCCTGCGATCTGGTCGTGGCTCGGGAGGGGGCCCGCTTCGGCACCCCGGAGATCAACGTCGGGCTGTTCCCGTTCATGATCATGGCCCTGATCTATCGCAACGTGGGGCGCAAGAAGACCGCCGAGCTGATGTTGCTCGGTGAGCAGATCTCAGCCGCCGAGGCGCAGCGCATCGGAATCGTCAATCGCGTGGTGGCCGCCGATGACTTCGACGCCGTGGTCACCGACTGGGCCCAGCGTCTGGCGGCCAAGTCCCCGGTGCTGATGAAGCTCGGCAAGGACGCGATGTACCGCCAGCAGGACATGGCCTACGCCGATGCGGTCGACTTCCTGCGCTCCCAGCTGACAATCGCCTTCTCCACCGAGGACATCCAGGAGGGGGTCAGGGCCTTCTTTGAGAAGCGCGAGCCGGAGTGGAAGGGACGCTAGCCCGCGGCTTGACGCGCCCCGCCGTTCCCTGGCAGAGTGGGAAGTAGAACGTCTCACTCCCAGCTGCTCGATCTCCTTTGTCCGCCGACGCCCCCGCCACCAGCCTGCTGCGCCCCCTGGCCGAGGACCTGCGGGCGCGGCGAGACCAGATCCGTCTGGGCGGGGGGGAGGAGAAGATCGCCGCCCAGCACGAGCGCGAGAAGCTCACCGCGCGCGAGCGGCTGGATCTGCTGATCGATAACGGCACCTTCGTGGAGCTCGGACTGCACGGACGCCCGCACTTCTCCCAGCGCGCGATGGACGGCAAGGAGGCTCCGGCCGACGGCGTGATCACCGGCTATGGCAAGGTCAACGGGCGCCTGGTGGCGGTGGCCGCCTATGACTTCACGGTCATGGCCGGCTCGATGGGCATGACCGGAGAGCTCAAGGTGACCCGCTTGCGCGAGCTCGCGGTTTCCAAGCGCATGCCTCTGATCTGGCTGCTGGACTCAGCGGGGGCGCGGATCCAGGAGGCGGTCGGGTCGCTGTTCGCTGGCAGCGGCCATCTGTTCCGCGACGAGGTCATCAACTCCGGCGTGATCCCCCAGGTGGCGGCGCTGATGGGTCCCTGCGCGGCCGGCACGGCCTACATCCCCGGCCTGGCCGACTTCGTGCCCATGGTCAAGGGCCGCGGCTCGATGGCCCTGGCCGGACCGCACCTGGTCCGGGCCGCCGTGGGGGAGGACGTCAGCCAGGAGGAGCTCGGCGGCTCGCGCGTGCACTGCCGCAGGTCAGGCGTGGGTGACCTGGAGGTGGCCGATGACCCGGAGTGCATTGAGGCCATCAAGCAGTACCTGAGCTTCTTCCCCCAGAGCTGCGATGAGCCGCCCCCGGTGCTGGCCAGTGCCGATCCGATCGATCGCGCCGATGAGGAGCTGCTCGACGCGCTGCCCGAGTCAAACCGCAAGCCCTATGACATGTACGAGGTGATCCGGCGGATCGTCGATGACGGCTACTACTTCGACCTCAAGCCCCAATTCGCCAAGACGATCATCACCTGCCTGGCCCGCTTCGGCGGTCGGCCGGCGGGCATCGTGGCCAACCAGCCCAAGCAGCTGGGCGGGATTCTCGACAACGACTCGGCCGACAAGGCGGCGCGCTTCATCAACCTGTGCAACGCCTACGGAATCCCGCTCGTCTACCTGATGGACGTACCCGGGTTCATGGTCGGAACCAAGGTCGAGCAGGCGGGGATCATCCGCCACGGCGCCAAGATGCTCTACGCCACCGCTAACGCGACCGTGCCCAAGATCACCGTAGTGCTGCGCAAGGCCTACGGAGCGGGTTATTACGTCATGTGCGGCCGCGCCTACGAGCCCGACC
>JALYZQ010000172.1 GCA_030948805.1 Actinomycetota bacterium
CCCGCCGCCGCCAACTGCCGGCGAGTGGGCTGCCAGCGCCTCCAGCAACGGCCACAGCTGCTCGGCGTCGACCTCTTGGGCGGCCGCGTCGTCGCCGGCTTCCGCCTCGATGGCCACGCTCCACTCGGTCACTTCCCCGCCTCCTAGGTCGGTGGCCACACGAACCCACGCTGGCGCATCCGCCCGATCGTGTTGCGGATTTCCCGCTGGTCCGATTCGGTCTTGTGGACCAGCACCGCCGACTGACTCGGGTCCGGTGGGTAGAGCATCCAACCGTTCTTCACCTCGACCACGCGCCACCCCTGTGCCGCCGCTGCGTTGCGGACCTTCCTTAGCTCGTCGCCCACCGTACTCCCCTTTCCTTCACAGTGTGAAGTGTATAGGAGGGGTGAGACAGTGTGAAGGATTTAGGCCGGGGCTGGGAGTCCCCCCGGGAGGCTGAGTCCGCAAAGGATCCGCCTCTTTGCTCTAGGTTGGTCCTGTCGTATGCGATACGTCACTTCACCGATTGCCGGTTGACGGCGTAAGGGGGCCAAGAGCCATCGAGGGGGTACCGCGGTTCGATCCGACAGCGCTGCGCCAAATCCGTCGGGAGCGAGGACTTTCCCAGGAGGCGCTCGCCCGGCGGCTGCGGCGTGACCGGCTCCAGGTCATCCGCTGGGAGCGCCAGGGCGCCGCACCATCTCCTCGTCGACTGGTGGCCCTGGCCAGGGCCCTCGAGACCACTCCTTGGTCTCTCACCACTGTCACCCCCGAGGACGCCACCCTCGCCGACCTGCGGTGCTGGCGTGGTCTGAGCCAGGCCGAGCTGGCCGAGCGATCTGGGTTGGTACGCACGACGTACGCCGCCGTCGAGCGAGGGGAGCTGCCGCTGCGCCCGGACGTCGCCTCTCGAATTGCCAAGGCCCTCGGGCGAGGGACAACGACGGCCGACGTCGAGGCCGCCTACCGCCGCGCCGGCAACCCCCGTGACATCCCCCAACCCCAACAGCCGCTCCAGAGCTGACCAGGGATTGCCCCCGGCCAGCCCGCCGCCGGTGACCGATAGCCGTTAGCCGCACACGGTCAGGGTGAGGGCCGGCTCGCCGCTGATCGTGGCGCCGGCGCGCTTGGCGCTCCATTCCTGGAGGGTGCGCGCCAGCGCCGCTGCGTCGACCGGGCTCGCGGCAACGATCTGATCCCGCACGCACGTCCGCCCGGTGTCCTCCCAGGCCACGTAGTGGTCGCCGGCCCACCCCGCCGCCGCCTTCGCCACCTCGGCGGCCGGCAGCACCTCGGCCAACGTCCGGTACAGGCGCATCTCGCCCAGGACCCCCCGGCGAATGACCTCGCCGTCTGCGTGCGGTTCCGGTACCGATACCGGCCCCTTGCCGGCGAGGAAGCGGTCGGGGTGCAGCACCTCAGCTGTGCTTCGCGGCGGGGTTGTAAACGCAGCATCCAGGCGGGCCTGGCCCCCCGCGACCACGATCGCCCGGGTGAAGTTCGCGCCGGCGTCGTAGGGGAACCCGCGCTCCTCGAGCACGTAGGCGGGAGCCCCGCCGCGGGCGGGGAGGGACCGCAGCGAATCGTGTCGCTCCATCTGGCGACCGAACAGTCGGAGGTACCAGGCTTGGTGCGCCTCGTAGTCCTGCTGGACCCGGGTGGCGTCTCCTTCCACCAGCGCCCTGAGGGCCAGCGAGCTGTCCTCGTAGTCGTCGAGGCCGTTCGAGGGGCTGGTGGTGTTCAGCCCGGGAAAGTGCTGGTACTGGAGCACATGGGTGAGCTCGTGGACGAGGGCGCTGCGGTCCTGGAGCCGATGGGGGGTGAACTCCTGAAACGCGATCACGTTGTGGTCCGACTCGTGATAGGCCGCGGTGCCCGTCACCGCGACCGTCCGGGCCTGGGCCAGGTGCGTGTCGGCGTCGATCAACCCGAGAGCTCGTTCGATCTTCTCTTCGCGGTCGACAGCCTCGCCCGGCGACTGGGCCAAGGGGACGCCGAATACGCGCTGCGGCCGTAGCTCCACCGAGACGTCCTTTACGAAGTCAAGGCCCCGGAGCCGGGCCACTGCGGGCTTCTGTGCATCCACCAAGGCGGCGAGCTCGGGGGCGCTCAGCTGCCCGGCATCGGTCCATACGAAACCGGCGGCGAGCGTGACGACAAGGACCACCACCACGACGAGCCACCAAGATG
>JALYZQ010000213.1 GCA_030948805.1 Actinomycetota bacterium
GCGCAGGCCCATGAACTCATTGCGGTGGGTGACGGTGATGCCCTCGGTGTCCATCGGGCAGATGAAGGCGGTGATCCCGCCGTCGCTGTGCTCTGACTTGGGGACGACCGCCATCACGACCACGACGTCCGCGATCACGCCGTTGGTCGCCCACAGCTTGGTGCCGTTTATGCGGTAACCGGTGCCGTCCTCGGTGGGGATCGCCGTCGCCGACATGCGCGCCGGGTCCGAGCCGACATCGGGCTCGGTGAGCAAGAAGGCCGAGATGTGGTCGGTGGCCACCTTGGGCAGCCACTCTCGCTTCTGCTCCTCACTGCCGTAGCTCTTCAGGGGCTCGGGCAGCCCGATCGATTGGTGGGCCGAGAGCAGGGTGGAGATGGCCGCGTGCCATGCTGCGGTCACGGCCAGGGCGCGGTTGTAGTAGACCTGGGTCAAGCCCAGGCCGCCGTACTCTTTGGGGATCTTCATGCCCAGGGCCCCCAGTTCCTTGAGCCCGGCGATGACGTCGTCACCGAGCCGGCCGGTCTCCTCGATGGCCAGGGGATCCACGCGCTCGGCCAAGAATGTGCGCAGGCGCTCGAGGAACTCCTCACCTTCGCGGACCTGACCGGGGTCGGCCTGCGGCTGGGGGTGGATCAGATCGAGCTGGAAGTCTCCGAGGTACATCCCACGACCGAAGCTCGGCAGCTTCCACTCCGTGTCCCGGCTCTGCTCGGCTACCTGCTTTGACTCTTGGTATGAGGGATTGTTGTTCGACGCCATGGGCTGGTCCTACCCTACGGCCGGTGTGCGCACGCACGGTCCGGGTGGGACCGGGGGTGGCGGGCCGGGCCGGGGTGGGACCGGGTCGGAGTGGGACCGGCTGCGGTGGGTGTTGTCGGAGCGGGTCGGGCCACGGTCATCCGCGCACACCTCGAATTCTGGCGGCGGGTGTGCGCCGATTGCCGCGGAAACCGCGGGCGCCGGCGCACACCTGTGACGGTCCGCGGAGGTGTGCGCTGAAAGACGGCGCAACCTGACGGGTGAGCGATGCCGAGGACGGCTATGCCGGCAGGCGGTCAGTGGCCCGGGCGATCGTCCCCCACCCAACCACCAGGTCCCCGTCCATGAGGCAGGCCAGCTGTCCGGGGGCCGCGCCGTCGACCGCTTCGGCGAGGTCCAGCGTCAGCCGCCGGTGAGCCCCCTTCCCGACCGTCTCCTCTAGGGAGGCGGGCACCGGATGGGAGCGGTAGCGCAGCTTGACCCGGTCCACGCGGTTCCCGTCACGCAGCAGGCGAGCGCCTCGGACAGCCACTCGCGCAGTCCGCAGCGCCTCCCGTGGACCAACGGTCACGGCGTCGGTGTGGGCGTCCTTGTCGAGCACGTACAGTGGCTCCGCACCGGCGATCCCCAGCCCACGACGCTGTCCGACGGTGAACCGGTGCTGGCCGAGGTGGCGCCCGAGCTCTGCCCCGTCGGTGCCGACCAGCGCCCCCGGCCGGTCGCCCGGACCCCCGTGTCGGGCCAGGAACCGGGCTCGGTTGGTTCCGGCCAGGAAGCACAGGTCCTGGCTGTCGGCCTTGCCGGCGACCGGCAGGCCGGCGCGGCGGGCGATCTCCCGCACGGCCGGCTTGCGCAGCTCGCCGAGCGGAAAGCGCATCTGGGCCAGCGACTCCGGCGCCAGTGCGGCCAGCATGTAGGTCTGGTCCTTGGCCGGGTCAGCGGCCGCCCGCAACAGCGGCCCGTCGTCGTGGTCGGGCTCGGACACCCGGGCGTAGTGGCCGGTGGCCAAGGCCGTCGCTCCGAGCCGGTGGGCCAGCGCGAGCATCGCGTCCAGGCGCACGTGCCCGTTACAGCCCACGCACGGGTTGGGGGTCTCCCCGCGCGCGTAGCCCTCGATGAACGGCGCTACGACCCCGGCGCGGAACTCTTGGCGCAGGTCAACGGTGAAGTGGGCCAGTCCCATCTGGTGGGCCAGCGCGCGGGCCTGGGCTACGGCACTGGCCGAGCAGCAGCTGCGCTCGGCGTCGTTCTCCGAATCGGCCCAGAGCTCGAGCGTGACCGCCACCGCCTCACCATGCGCGGCGCTCAGGTGCGCGGCCACGGCGCTGTCCACCCCGCCGCTCATGGCAACGAGCGCGCGCTCAGGCCGCGGCACAAGCTGGGCCCGGGCGGCGACCGCGGACCCCAGCGCCCGAGCCAGCGCGTCGGCGGCCAGCTCGGCGGCGTGGCGCTTGGCAGCGC
>JALYZQ010000228.1 GCA_030948805.1 Actinomycetota bacterium
ATGTCGGACTGCCGTTGGTGGTGTCCTTCGCCGAGGCCGGCGAGGACGTGGTGGCCGTGGATGTGGACTCCCGGAAGATCTCCGCGATCGGAGCCGGCGAGTCCTACATCGAGGACATCCCCTCCGAACGCCTGCGGGAGGCGCTGCCCCGGATCGATGCCACCAACCGGTACGCCAAGCTGGCGCGGGCGGATGCCGTGATCATCTGCGTGCCCACGCCGCTGACGGCCAACCGGGAGCCGGAGCTCGGCCCGCTGCACAGCGCCGCTCGCGGGCTGCGAGACGTGCTCCAAGCTGGCCAGCTGGTGGTCCTGGAGTCGACGACGTTCCCCGGCACTACGCGGGAGCACCTGGTGCCGATCCTGGAGGAGTCCGGGCTGAAGCTCGGGCGGGACTTCAACGTGGCCTTCTCGCCGGAGCGCGTAGACCCCGGGCGGACCGATTACACGCTGCGCACCACCCCCAAGGTCCTCGGCGGTGTGACGGCTGAGTGCGGCGACCGCGCCGAGGCCCTGTACCGGAACGTGTGCGACGAGATCGTGCGCGTTTCCACTCCCGAGGCGGCGGAGCTGACCAAGCTGCTGGAGAACATCTTCCGCTCCGTCAACATCGCGCTGGTCAACGAGATTGCGATGCTGACCGACCGGATGGGGATCGACATCTGGGAGGTCGTGGAGGCCGCGGCGACTAAGCCCTACGGCTTCATGCGCTTCGATCCCGGACCGGGGATGGGAGGGCACTGCCTGCCCGTGGACCCGTTCTACCTGACCTGGCGCGCGCGGGAGTTCGACATGGCCACGGAGTTCATCGAGCTGGCCGGCAAGATCAACGTGAACATGCCGCACTACTGCGTGGCGCGGATCGAGAGGGCGCTGAACGACATCGCCAAGCCGCTGAAGGGCACCCGCATCGCGATCCTCGGCGTGAGCTACAAGCCGGGGGTTGGCGATATCCGGGAGTCACCGGCGCTGAGGATCATCGAGCTGCTGCGTGAGCGCGGCGCCGACATCGCCTACCACGACCCCCATGTTCCCTCGCTCAGCGCCGAGGACCTGGCAAGCCGGGACTTCGAGGAGCTGCTGGGGTGGGCCGAGCTGGCGGTGATCGCTACCGCACACCCGAGTGTCGATCACCGGGCGGTGGTGGAACGGGTCCCGCTGCTCGTCGACCTCCGTGGTCACACGCGCCGGTTGGGTGCGGCGAACGTGGCTCAGCTCTGAGAGTGATGGCAGCTCGGCCGGCCCGTGCCGGTCAGGCGGTCAGCCAGCTGGGACTGATGAGCCGACCGACCTTCGCACGCAGCTGGACACCTGACTTGCAGCGAAGCCGCCCGTAGAAGACTCGACCGGCGCTGGTGGTGAGAGCGGCGACTGGGCGCCAGCTGCGCCCGTAGCGGCGCTCGATCGAGACGACGCCGGCACGCGGTGCGATCCCCCAGAGCGTGCGCGTGGGGCGGGCGGCGGTCGCGACAAACGGGAAGCCAAATGCCGCTGTTGATGGTTTGCGACGGCCGCTGGCGAAGAACAGCCCACTGCCGGCGAAGCCCCTGGACGCGGGCCCCGGGTCGCGGAGCACGAGCCAGAACATGTGGCCCACCCCCTGGCGCCAGAGCGTGTAGGCAGCCAGTGCGACGTAGCGGGACTGGAGCTGTAGCGAGATGGTGCCCGGACCGGGCGGGTTCGATGTCCAGGCGATCTCCGTCACCCAGATCGGCTTTGGCCCGGCGGGCAGGGCGCGGCCGCTGCGTACCGCGGCGGCAACGATGCGGACGATCTTGCCGAGGTCCGGAACGCTGACATTGCCGGCCGTCAACGCGGGGTTGATGGGGGTGGCGGCATACGGGTGATGGTCGATCGCGTCGAAGTGGGCCGGGTGCGGACAGCCCCGCGGTGACAGCGCTGCGCCGTGCAGGCACAGGAACTCACGCATGAAGATCACCGGCATCATCCGGTCTACCCCCGGCGGATCCCCGTACGGCGCGGTCGCGCCGGCGATCACCGTCGCGTTAGGCTGGACGCGCT
>JALYZQ010000251.1 GCA_030948805.1 Actinomycetota bacterium
TCCTCGTTCGTCCAGGCGATCACCTGGAACCGCGGACGTTGCCCGCTCGGCGGTTCGATCCTCACCTACTCCGAGTCCGAGAACCCCAACTCCACGCACCATTCCGACCAGACGGCGCTGTTCAGCCGCAAGCAGTGGGTGCCCGACACGTTCTGCTCGGCGGCCGTTCTCCACAAGTCGCTGAGCACCACGGTGCTTGAGCCGGGGCGCCGCGGCAAGCGGACCAAGAAGCACCATTAGCTCGGGGCGCCGCGGTACATTCCGCCGATGGTCGAGCCCAACGCCGAGGTCGATGTCATCGGGCTCGAACGACTGGTCAACAAGTCCTCGGCGGTGAATCAGGGCGGTGGGCTGCGACAGGATCCGATCGACGGTGTCGCGTTCCGGCCGGTCCGGCCGGTGCCGCACGAGGACGGGACGCTGGCGGAGATCGCTCGGGCGGGGTGGCAAGAGCTCGATCGGCCGATCGTCCAGGTTCATCTGACGACCACGATGGCCGGGCGAGTCCGTGCGTGGGGATTGCACAGGCGCTCGACCGACCGATTGTTTGTGATCTGCGGGCTGGTTTCGATCGTCGTCTACGACGGACGGGCTGACTCACCGACCTGGGGCAGCCTGAATGAATTCCGCGTCAGTGAGCGCAACCCGGGGCTGCTGGTGATCGCACCCAACCTCTACCACGGCTGGAAGAACCTGGGGGTCGATGAGGCCTTCATCGTGAACATGCCCTCCGAGACCTACGCCTACGAGCATCCCGATGCTCTGGACATGCCCTATGACTCTCCGGAGGCCGGTGAGGTAGTGCCGTTTCGCTGGTGACTGGCCCGGCCGGACGGCACCGTGCGCAGGTCACGGTCATCGTTCCCACTCACGACCACGCCGGCACGGTCGACCTGGCCTGTCAAAGCGTCCTGGACCAGTCGGTCCGATTGCTGGAGCTGGTGGTAATCGGAGACGGCGCCACGCGCGATGTGCGCCAGGCCGTCACTCCGCTGCTCAGCGACCGCCGGGTGAGTTTCATCGACCGCCCCAAGACGCCGAGCCGGGCGGAGCTCGTTCGTCATGAGGTGCTCAGTCAGGCCACCACGCCGTACATCTGTTACCTCGGTGACGACGACATCATGCTGCCCGATCATGTCGCGAGCACTGTGGACTGGTTGCAGAGTGTCGACTTCACCCATCCCCTGCCCGTGTTCATCGACCGCCGCGGGCAGCTTCGCGCGCACGTGACCGATCTGGCCGACCCGCGGTGCCGCCTGTGGCACCAGCACCCGTTTCGCAATGCCGTGTCCCTGACCGGCGTGGGGCATCGACTCGATGCCTATCGCCGGCTGGGTCGGGGGTGGCGGGAGGCGCCGCCAGGGCGCTGGTCCGATCACTACATGTGGGAGCAGTGGTTCGCCCATCCGGGCTTTCGCTACGGCACCGGTGACCGACTCACGGTGCTCAAGTTCGAGGCCTCAGAGCGTGGCGACATGGCCCCGGCCGAGCGCCGGGAGGAGGTCATGGCTTGGCTGCAGCGCAGCCGGAGCCCGGGTTTTGCCCCCGAGCTGGACGCCGCAACGGCAGCGGCGGGGTGGCGAGCAGCCGTCCAGCTGCGCCTCGCCCTGGACGCACAGGCCGATCAATCAGCTCGGGATCAAGAGGCTCTGGCGGCGCGAGAAGCAGAGTTCAGGGCAGCCCAACGGCAGGCCACTACGCTCAGATCCGAGCTGGGGGCCATCCACGCCTCCAGAACCTGGCGGGCTCGCAACCGGCTGGTCGGGCTGCCGTTGTTGGGCCGGCTTTCGCGCCGCTGACCAACGGGGAGGCCGCGCTCAGCCGCTGAGCGGGACGTGGGCTTGCAGCTCGTCCAGCCAGGCCGTCGCCTCACTGTCACTGGGTGCGCGCCAGTCCGAGCGTGGCGACAGTGATCCCCCGGAGCCGACCTTGGGCGCGTTGGGCAGCGCCGAGCGCTTGAACTGGCTGGTCTCAAAGAAGCGGCGCAAGAAGACCTCCAGCCAGTGCCGGATGTCGGCCAGCGAGTACTGGTTGCGGCGCTCGGCGGGGATCAGGTCGGGCCACACGCCTTGCTCGCGGTCGCCCCAAGCATGCTCGGCCAGGAAGGCGACCTTGCTGGGCCGGTAGCCGAAGCGCAGGATGTAGTACAGGAAGAAGTCCTGAAGCTCGTAGGGACCGACCACGCTCTCGCTGCTCTGCTCAGGGCCGTCCCCGGCAGCATCGGCGCTGCGCGGAACCAGCTCCGGTGAGATGTCGGTCTCCAGCACCAGCCGGAGAACCTCGCTGGCCTGGGCGCCGAACTCGTCGGTGTCAATCGCCCAGCGCAGCAGGAACTGGATCAGGGTCTTGGGCACCGACGCGTTGACGTTGTAATGCGACATCTGGTCACCGACGCCATACGTCGACCAGCCCAGGGCCAGCTCGCTGAGATCGCCGGTACCGAGGACCAGCGCCTGGTGATAGTTGGCCAGGCGGAACAGGTGCGAGGTCCGCTCGCCGGCCTGGACATTCTCATAGGTGATGTCGTACTGGGGCTCGCCGTTGGCCGCCGGATGCCCGATGTCCCGCAGCATCTGGGTGGCGGACGGTCTGATGTCCATCTCACTGGCGCTGACGCCCAGTGCCTTCATCAGGGCATGGGCGTTTCGCAGCGTGAGCTCGCTGGTGGCAAATCCGGGCAGCGTGTAGCCGAGTACGTTTCCGCGCGGAAGCCCGAGGCGGTCCACGGCCCGGGCCGCCACTATCAGCGCCTGCGCACTGTCCAGGCCGCCGGAGACCCCGATCACGATCTTCTGGATCCCGGTTGCCACCAGGCGTGTCTGCAGACCCCGGACCTGGATGTTGTAGACCTCCTCGCAGCGGTCGTTGCGGCTGGCCGGATCGGCCGGCACATAGGGGAAGCGCTCCACGCGCCGGCGCAGCGGGAACGAGCCTTCGGGGGCGCCGAGCTCGAACTCGATCCGGCGCAGGCGGCGCAAGAACTCGCGCCGGTCTCCGATCAGGTCGCCGTAGCTGCTGGTGGCGCGGCGGTCAGAGCCGATCCGATCGAGGTCCAGGTCGGCGACCAGCAGCTGCTCGGAGTCGGCAAAGCGCACTGACTCAGCCAGCAGCTGACCGTTCTCGTAGATCATCGCCTGGCCGTCCCAGGCCAGATCGGTGGTCGACTCGCCGATCCCGGCCGCCGTGTATACGTAGGCGGAGATCGTGCGCGCCGACTGGGACTCGCACAGCGTGTGCCGGTAACCGGCCTTGGCCACGGTGACGTTGCTGGCCGAGAGATTGGCCAGCACGGTCGCGCCGGCCAGAGCGGCGTCCGTGCTCGGCGGGATCGCGGCCCACAAGTCCTCGCAGATCTCGACATGCAACGTAAAGCCGGGCCGGTCGGTGCATGCGAACAGAAGGTCGGGCCCGAAGGGCACGGTCTGGCCGAGCAGGCCGACCTCTCCCCCGATCACATCCCGGGCGGCGCGAAACTGACGCTTCTCGTAGAACTCGCGGTACTCGGGCAAGAAGCTCTTGGGCACCGCCCCCAGTATCCGCCCGTGATGGATGATCACGGCGGCGTTGAACAGGCCGCCCTCGGCGGTGACCGGAGCCCCAACCACGATCACGGGGAGCAAGTCGCGGCTGGCCTGGACGATTCTGCGCAGACCGTCCTGGACGCCGTCGAGCAGCGCGGACTGCCGAAACAGGTCCTCGCTCGTGTACGCGGCCAACCCGAGCTCGGGAAAGACGACCAGCGCCACGTGCTCGGCGTCAGCGGCCCGGGCCAGCTCCAGCGTGCGGCCCGCGTTGTAGGCCGGGTTGCCCACCCGAAGATGGGGAATCGCGCTGGCCGCCCGCAGGAAGCCATGCCGGTATGGGGATCCGAACTCGCCCGTCACAACTGGGCAGTATCGCGGCCCCACTGCCCCAGCAGCGCAATCTCGCCGTCGTCACCCGACGGCGGCCGGGCGGCGTCGCGGCTACTGCTCGGCGCCCTGTCCGCTGCCGCGCGTGCTCGACGCTCGATCCTGCTCGTCGTCGCTGGTGGCTTCGCGGTACGGATCAGAATCGGCGGTCGGGTCAGGCTCGCCGACCGGCGTGTTGAGCGCGTGATGGGGACTGTCGTCGCGAGCCGGAATGCTGCCGGGCTCGTCGGCGCTGGACAGCCGCTCCCCCGACGGCTTGGGCTCCAGTGGCCGATCGGCCGTCTCCGCGGGATCCGCGGCGCGCTCGTACACCCGCTCGGGCTCGTGGCGGGGATCGGTGTGTGGGTGAGACTCGGACATCGCTGCTCCTTTGCGGCCTATCGCTTGGGGGCTACCCCGGGTGTCGACCGCGCAACCCGGTCGGTACGGCTCACTCTGAGTGGATTTCCGTTCGTAATGAACGGAATCGGACTCAGAGACGGGCGAGGCAGCGGCTCAGGACGCGGTGGCGGCTCGCTCGAGGACCTCCTGGGCGCGAATCGCGCCACTCAGCCCATCCATGTCCAGGCGCCGGGCGCGCAGCCCGACGGCGAAGCTGCGCAGGGCCTCACCGGCGTCCGGCGGAGCTCCGATCCAGCGCTGCACCGATCCGTCGTCGTCGATCAGCTCCAGCGCGCCCTCGCGTAGGACGGCCGTGCCGGCCGAGCCGATGACGGTCAGCTCCAGGCCGGCCGGTCGGCTCACCCAGCTCGTGCGCAGGGCCAGGGGCGTATCGCCCCAGCGCCCGACCGCCGTGCCTCCGAGGTCCGTGCGCCCGGGCTCGCCGCGGTCGAGGCTGATCGCGTGCAGCACCGGCACCTGAGCCAGGGCCGCAAACGCGTCGACCAGATGGATGCCCAGATCACCCAGCCCGCCCACTCCCGCGCGCCGCGGGTCCTGCATCCACGCTCGCGGGCCGGCCAGTGACCCATTGAGCCCACCGGCGTGCACGTAGCTGGCACTGGCGCCGCCCAGACGGCCCAGGACCCC
>JALYZQ010000011.1 GCA_030948805.1 Actinomycetota bacterium
GGCCAGGCCTGCGTGGGGCGCTCACGCCGGTGGGGACCCGGGGCCGCGCTGCGGGCGCGGTCTCATGAGCCGACCTGGAGCGTGTAGGGCGCGGTGAGGATCCGCCGCCCCTGCCGGCACTGCAGGAACAGTCGCCAGGTGCCCGGGGCGGGCAGCAGGACACCGACGGTCAACTTGCCCGGCGCGGTCACGTGGCCCGTCACGCGGCTGGCCGTCAGGCCGGGCAGGCTGCCGCAGTTGGACGCCCCGGGGGCGCAGATGTGCGTGTGGAAGTAGTCCAGCGACCCGGCGCGGAAGAAGATCGCGTGGGCCAGGGCGCCGAACCAGGGCACGAAATGCACGCGTCTCCCCTGAGGGCTGGTGACGTCGATGTGCAGGAACTGAGCCTGGATCGCATGCAACGCCGGATGCCCCCGCAGCTCGAAGTGGTAGCCGTCCACGACCTGGTCGGCTCTGAACCGCGGCAGCGCCCGGGGGCGGTAGGTGCCGGCGACGCGCACGCTGCGAAAGAGTTGAAAGTTGGGCTGACCGCCGGGGATGTCGGGATACAGGTCGACGAGCACGCGATACGCGCCTGGGGCGGGGAAGGTGACGCGCTGGCGCAGGACCCCGTCTGGGCTGATCGGCGGATGCTCGTGGATGATGTAGGCCAGGTCATCACGGACGATGATCAGGTGCACGCCGGTATGAGGACCCGAGCCGGTCCGGTAGTGAGTCAGCGTCTTGCCGCTGGGCAGCCGGACCGAGAAGGAGAGGCTCACGGGCTGACCGGCCCGGAGCGTGGTGCTCGGCGTGAAGCCGGCCAGGATGTACTGGCGAGCCGGGGCGACCTTGGGCACCGTGACCGCGCCGGTCGAGCTAGAGCCGCACGCGGCCAGGCTCAGCCCCGCGCCGGCCAATGCGAAGGTGCAGGCCAGCCGGCGCCTCACCGCAGCGCTGCCTCGAGGGCCCGGCGCAGCTCGGTGGTCCCGAAGGCGCCCTCCAGGCGGGCGGTGATCACCCCACGGCGATTTATCGTGAACAGCCACGGCTCGGTGCGCAGGTGGAAGGCCTTCATCTGGGGGCGGAAACCGAGCTGGGGTCGGTTGTGGGCGTAGACCTCCTGATGAATGAAGCTGATCCGGCCCGCGAACTCGTGCTGCAGAGACACGGCCACGTCGGTCACCGGCCCGCACACCCGCGAGACGCAGAACTGGGGGGTCGAGAAAAGCAGGGCGATCGGTCGCTTGCCCAGCGCCTGGCGCAAGGAGACCGAGTGCATGGCCTCGGGCGGCAGCCGGGTGGTCAGCAACGAGGTCTGCCCGCCGACTGAGGCCACGGTGTCGGTGGAGATGGCGGGGGACCGGCGGCCCACGTCGGGAATCGGCGAGGAGGCGGCCACGGCTATCTCTCCGGGAGCTCCGACCAGCCCGTGGCCGGTGCGGGTCATGGTCAGGACCAGGTAGGTGCCGGGGTGGGGGACGGGGACACGAGCGGCGTAGATGGCTTGGATACCGCCCGGTCCGGCGTTTTGCCGGCTACGGTACGCCGGCGCCACGGCCATCGGGTCGGCGGGGGCGAGGAACGGGCCAGCGGCGGGCGAGTGCGCCGACTTGGCGATGTACACGGCCGTGGGCGCATAGATGAAGGCGCCCGAGCGCGTGTTGAGGCCGAAGGCCAGGCGCTGTATCCCGGGCGTGTACGTCCCGGTGGCGGGGCCGAACTGGGCGCTCGAGGACGCTAGCGCGGCGACCTGCTGCAGCGAACGTCCGTGAGCCGAGGGGAACTGGCCGGCCCCGGGACGCTGCGCGGCGGGCAGCTCATTCACGGCCGGTGGTAGCGCTGCGGCCGGGCTGGTCGACGTGCTGGCCGACGGGGTGGCCGTGGACGACGACCGCGGGCTCGATGAACCGCAGCCGGCCAACGTGGCGGCGGTGAGCGCGGCGGCCAGCGAAATGGGGAGGCGGGACGGGCGTCGCGTGGACATGTGGGCGACCAAGGTAACCATGTCCGGGTCCGCCCGTCGCCAGCGCCCGGAGCAGCAGCGCCCGCGTGGCCTCTAGAC
>JALYZQ010000012.1 GCA_030948805.1 Actinomycetota bacterium
GAGCGGCGCCGACCGACAGGAGGATGACCAGCCACACAAGACCGAACCTCAATACGCCTGAACTCGGGTAATACGTGAAGCCCAACGACTGGCCGAAGACATTCAGCGCCACGGCAACGACCAGCCCGGCAATCGCGACAACCTGTGAGCTCGTTGAGAGGCGGAGCACGCCGTAGACAGCTACGAACAGGAGCGCGGTGAGCCCCGAGAGCAACAAGGTAAACGAGCCGTAGCCGATCGGCGCAAACGAGAAGAACGCCGCCAGCGCGTCGAACATGCCGTAGCCGTATTGGGAGAACGTACTCACGAGGATCGGATGTCCGTGAAGGACGTCGATCGTCGGCCCGAGGAAGTAGTTCTGATTCAGCGCCAACTCCATTGCCGGACGCCCGACATAGACGACGAGGAGCACGCACAGCAAGACAACGGCTACATCAACGACGCGCCGCACGGGCTGCGGCCTGGCTCCGATCCGCGTTATCAGTAGGACAACCGCTGCCGCCGACGCGGCCGCGATTGCGAGGTTGGTGAGGTTCAGCGCCGATGCCGGCGCAAACGCGAGAGCCGCGACCACGAGGAGCGCCGGCACGACAGCGACCGAGGAGGGTCGAACTTGCGTCATTGACCGGCTGCCCCTCCGACCTCGCAGTAGCCCGATGGCGATCCGTGCCCCGACCAGCCCGATCAACAACACCAGGGAGGTATGCGGGGGGCCAATCAGCCTTGTGGCGTATAGGACGGCCGCCGTCGCGGCGAGCGTCTCGATTGCGCCCGATGAGTCGCACTCCTTGCCCTGCGGGGCGCGGCACCGGCGCCAAGCGACTGTGAGGCTTGCCGGCACCACGACCACGGCCGCCAAGACGTAGTCGAGCTGCTCGGTCGGCTTGGTCTGTCCCAAGAGCACGATCACGACCGTGCAAACGAGGGCCACTCCGAACACAGCCTCGGCAAGCGTGTGAGCGAGTAAGGCTTCGAGGCCCAGGCCAAACCGGTCAGACCGAATCCTCGCGCCCATTGGTGGGGTTTCCGGGATCGCAATCGGGCTGGTCCGGCCAGCCGTCAGCGGAGCTACACGATGGTCAGACAGCACTTTGGAGTCCACTAGAACGATCCGGGGATCCCGAGCGGGGCCATGAGCGTCATAGCCGCCGCGGCCGTGACGATCAGCACCGCGGGACGGTTGCGTCGCCGCAGACCGTCGACTAGCAGCAGCGTGAACAGAGGCGCGCTGAGGCGGGTGTCGCTCCAGGCGTCCCCTAGCGCCGGCACGAGCACCCCGAGCCCCAGAGCACAGGCTCCCGCGCTGGTGATGGTCACCCGGCGGCGCAGCGACATCAGCGCCGCCACCGTAGCGGCGAGGATGAGAAGCAGATAGACGAGATCCCAGATGCCCACCGCCAGATAAACGCGAAACGATGCTCGTGCCTCCCGGATCAGGTTCACCAGCGGCAGGCCAAAGCCGGCGCCCCCTACCGGGCCGCCGTAGCGCATCGCGATGTAGGCCTGCCAGACGGCAAATGCTGCGCAAGGGATCACCACTACCGGCCACGCCTGCGATGCGGTCCTGCGCCACGCGCCTGGGATCTCGCGGGCTCGCCACGCCCGGACGCCCGCCTCAGCCGCCACGGCCACGACGGCGAGCATCATCACCTCCCGCGTGAGCACCGCAACGCTCAGCGCCACCACGGCCGGCCACCGTCGGCCGCTCTGCCACAGCAACAGCCCGGCCAACATGCTCGCCAACGCCATTGGGTCGCTCAGATCACGCAACGCGGGCAGCAGCATGCCCGGCATCAGGGCAACCGCCACCGCACTCAGGGGCGGCCAGGCACGACGACGGGCGTAGATGGCAAACCCGACCGTGGTCGCGAGCAACACCAGTACGTTGATCGCCAGCAGCGCGAAAGGGATCGCTTCGCGCTGGCCGGCGGCCAATATGAAAGCCAGCGCAGGATATGCGCCGCGCTGCAGGCGAAACCCAGCACCGGAGACGCGCAGAGCGTTGACCGTCCCGTCGTGGAGCAGCAGCGGGTCGAGCGCCTGGACGTAAAAGAACTGACCGTCGTACCCGTCCGGCGAATTGACCAACGCGCCAGGAGGGGGATGGGTGGCGCGAGCAAAGTTGCTGCCGAACTGGATGAATCCGGTGAGGTTGCCGCCGTACGCTTCGAGCCGCGAACCGACTGAGAAGGCCAGCACGACCCCCACGATCGCCACGGGGATGAGGACGTCCAGGAGCCGGCTCAGCCCGGCCCGGGACCGGGCATGTGACCTAAGCTCGACGCCTGTTTGGGCGATGGACATTGGCGGGTTCGATGACGCGGGGCCGCTGGGGGTCGTTGCCGCCACCTCACCCTTCTTCGACGGAAACCGCCGCTCCCTTTACCGCGAACGTCCGACAAAAGTCAAAGAATCTCCATTTCGTCAAAAATAGGCGTAGTGTGAATGACAGACGGGCGCTAACTAGCCGACTTCTCGCTAGTTGACCAGCCGACACTTGGCCTCCGCCTCAGCGACGCTCGGCTTCCAAGCCATATCCGGGCCGCTTCCAGAGAACAGTCACGCCTAAGGGCCTTGCGGCCCTAGTGCTGCCACTGAATAGGAGATCAAATGCATGCTGGACTACACGCAATCGGCTGGGGCCTGCCGAGACTGGCAATCGTCTTAGGGGTTACGGTGTTTGCAGTCCTCCTCGCCTACTGTTTCTTGGTGTTCATGATCGTGGTGCTCCAAGCTGTGGCCTCCTTCGGGATGTAGAGAATGCCACCGGCGTGTCGCTGGAGATGACCAGCGGACAACGGGTTGTGCACAGGACACGCGAGCTCGTAGAGGCGTAACCGCCTCGAAGCCGTTTCGTCCCGAGCAGAGGCCCGCTTTAAGCGGGCCTCTCTTCGCCCCTCGTGAGCAGACTCGCCGGTCGATAAGGCGGGGTCGTCGGTCAGTGGGGCGTGGCCGGCTTGGCGAGCGCGAAGCGTGGGTGGACTAGGTCAACGCTCGTACCTGGCTGACTGTCCCGGAGGCGCGAAGTCCCAGCTTGGCTGTTCGCCTCGCCCAGAAGCGGTCAGCGAGCGCCCAGCCGCCATAGGCAAGCGCGCCAACCGTGCCGGTTGCGGTCAGGAGCACCCCGGCGGCGCTGACCCCGGCTACGCCATTGGCCCCGAGAATCAAGACCATCGCCCCCGCGCCGACGCCGGGGCCAACGGGCAGCACACCGAGCACGGCAACGGCGATCAGCACGGCAGTCGCGTCGAACACCGAGGCATGGACGCCGCTGGCGTGCAACATCAGCCAGTTGCGCGCGATCTGGCCGCTGACCGCGAGCACGACGAACACCGCGACCCGTGTGCGAGCGCGCGCCTCGCTCAGCGCCGCGATGCCCTTCCACCAGCCGCTCGGGTGACGTCGCGCCAGCCGAGCGAGCCCTGCGACGGCGGCCAAAGTCGCGCAGAAGGCGACGATCGGCGTCCACCACGGCAAACCGAGGGGGGCGACGAGCGTGAATGAGAAGAGCGCTGCGAGCCCGACTTCCGTCAGCACGATGGGTATCTCGGTGGCGGCGAGGACGACCGTCTTGGGGGTCTCCTTGGGTGCTGCGCGCCGCAACGACGCGATTCGCAGGGCGAAGCCAAGCTCGCCGTTGACGATGTTGCCCAGGTAGCCGACGCCAGCCGCGCGGTAGAGGCGCCGGCGGCCGACGGTGCCGCCGGCCGCGCGCACGCAGACATTCCACGACTCGCTGCGCGCCAGTAGCGAAGCCGTCTGTAGCGCAGCGGCGGCAGTCAACGCCCACCACGGCGCGCCGGCGGCCGCGTTCGCGAACTGCCCCCAACGGCCGGCAAGGACCACCCCGAGCACCCCTACCGCGAGCAGCGTTCCGACTACGGTCAGGGGACCGCGCCAGCGAGTGGTGAGCGCTCCGAGACGCCGCGCTGCTCTCACTACGAGGTTTGACGACTCGTGCGGCGAGCTCTGGTCAACAGAGCCTGGTCGTACCATCCCCACCGCTCGCCTCAGTTGCCGGCGTCGCCTAGCGGCTCAGCCGAGGACTCGAGAACCATCCAAACCTCCTTGGGCCTCCGGACTGCCCACGGGGGCACCGGCGACTATCGTCGAGAAGCGGCTCTCTAAAGCTGGGACGAAGCTGTCCGGGAGGTCGGCGCGGGCGGCTGACCGGCGTGACCCTGCGCGAAGCGGATTCGCCGAGAAGCGGCGAGTGACCTTGTGTGTGTCGAGTCTACGCCTCGGCGGCTCGAATACAAGGAGGGCTGTCGCGCCCGGTGACGCCGGGCGCCGCGAGCTCACGGAGGCCTCACGTGTTCCATTCTCGCTGACATTGGGTAGGTCCAATAAGATTGCAATGGTCCGCACATGGGTTAGAGTTTCGTGCTGGGCGGTCGCTGACCAAGCTGACCAGCCGTCGCTGCAGCTGACGTTCGCCGTCGCTGCGACTAGTCGATGTGATTTGGCCTCCGCCCGACGTGGGCGCTTTTTGGGTTCGCGTCCCGCCGAGCTTTGTTCGGACGGATGAAGAGCCAACCGGGAGGTCGCTCATGCTGTCCAAAGTCAGGTTTGCCGGAGCTCCTTCCGCAATCGAACAACATGCTCGGCCGGTCAGGACATCGCGTTGCCAGCGTAGGCGGGGTGGACTCGCCGCGCGCCTAATCAGCTGCCGGGGCTAGTTGGTCGACCACCGTCGATCGCCCACGGAACCCAATGGCCGCTACAGACGAATCCCGGGCTCGCCCGTCAACTCCGCACAAGGATCCCCGGTCCGGTGTGAGAAGGCAGGCCACCTTCGGAGCGGCGTCAGCAGGCCAAGGGCAGTCCGCAGGTGGGCAGCGTGGCTTCCTGCGCCGCCACGGGCGCGCGGTCACGGCGGTGGTCAGTGTCGCTGCGGTCGCCGGATTCATCCACTTCGTCGTCCCGCAGCTGAGCGCACTCGGTCCAACGCTGCACAGACTCCGCGCGGGGGACCCGAAGTGGCTCGCGCTCGGGATCGTCCTCGAGGCCGTCTCACTCGGCGGGTACGTGGCCCTCTTCCGCACGGTCTTTTCGTGTCACGGCGTGCGGATCGGGTGGAACGCGAGCTATCAGATAACGATGGCCGGGGTAGTGGCGACCAAGCTGTTCGCCGCCGCCGGCGCCGGTGGCGTGGCGCTGACAGTCTGGGCGCTCCGAGCGTCGGGGCTCAGCGCGCGCAGCATCGCGAGGCGAGTCCTGGCCTTGGAGTTCTTCCTCTACGGCGTCTACGCTGGGACACTGGTAGTCGTCGGCATCGGTCTGCGCAGCGGGCTGTTCGCCGGGCGCGCGCCGTGGACGCTGACCATCGCTCCCGCGGTCCTGGCGGCCACGATGATCGTCGTCTTGCTCTCGATGCGCGCGCTGCCCGATGACTTCGAGCGCCGCATGAAACCGCTCGCAGGCGCGAGGCGCGGACGACGCCTGCTGGCGAAGCTCGCCAGCGCACCCTGGGCGGTTCATGATGCGCTCGGCGTTGCCTTCGCGCTGATCAGGGAGCGCAAGCCAGGGCTGATCGGGGCGATCGCGTACTGGGGCTTCGACATCGCCACGCTTTGGGCCTGCTTCCACGCTTTCGGCTCGCCCCCGACAGTTGCAGTGCTCGTGATCGCCTACTTCGTCGGGACACTCGCCAACGCGTTGCCTCTGCCAGGAGGGCTGGGCGGGGTCGAGGCCGGCATGATCGGCGCCTTCCTCGCGTTCGGCACGCACGGTAGCCTCGCGATCCTGGCGGTCCTCTCCTATCGCCTCATCTCCTTCTGGCTGCCGACGGCCCCGGGCACGGTCGCCTATCTCCAACTGCGCCGCACCGTCGGCGTCTGGAGGGAAGCAAGGACATCGCTGAGATAACGATCTTTGCGACGAAGCCGTGTTGACGGTCGCGCACCACCGACGCGCTTGTCGTTGGGCAGGCATGGGTAGACACGTACGGACCGATAGCGAGGAGAGGACGGACCATGGAGAACCCGACGCCGAGTACGGAGCGACGGGACAACGGCAGGCGGTCCGCTGAGGCCTCCCCGAAAGAGCATTCAGGGCAGCCCGAGCGCAGCGTCCCAGCCGGCCCCCCTTCCGGCCGTTCAACCGACGCCCGCCAGGCTCAGGCCGAGCGTCACGCCGAGCAGGCCCAGGAGAAGGTCGCCGGACGTCGTGACTCCCAATCGGGCGTGTCTGGATGGGTTTCGGATCGCGCCTCGCAGTGGTCGCTGGACGGTCCGGACTGGCGCTTCATGGAGCTTCAGAAGTACATCTGGAACCCACTTATGGATTACTACTTCCGGATGGAGATCGAGGGCTGGGAGAACATTCCGCAGCCCCCCGCCCTGCTGATCGGAATTCACTCCGGCGCTCCGTTCGTCTGGGACGCGTGGACGATCGGCGTCCAGTGGTGGCGTCACTTCGGCAACTCACGGCCACTGCACGGCACCGCCCACGACGCGCTGATGGCCCTGCCCGGTGTCGGGGGCTACTTCCGCAAGATGGGTGTGCTGCCGGCCGCCCCAGACAGCATCACCGCTGCGCTGGCCGCCGGTCATGACGTCGCGTTGTGGCCCGGAGGTGAGCTTGACTCACTGCGACCTTGGACCCAGCGCGACCAGGCGATCCTGGCCGGGCGCAACGGCTTCGTCAAGCTGGCCATCCGCAGCGGGGTACCGATCGTGCCCATCGCGACGGTGGGCGGCCCGGACTCGATGCCTGTGCTGGCCAGCGGGCGGCGGCTCGCCAAGCTGCTGGCCCTGGACAAGGTGGCGCGGCTGAAGCGGTTTCCGATCGCCATCCAGGCGCCCTGGGGTATCTCACCGGCGCTCCTGCCCGAGGTGCCGCTGCCCACCAAGATTCGCACCGCGTTCCAGGAGCCGGTTGAGGTCGACCCCGACCCGGCCCGGGCCAAGGATCAGGACTACGTCGAGGCCAAGTACGAAGAGGTCCAGAATCGGATCCAGGAGGGGATGGACACCCTGGCCCGGCGAAGGCGACTGCCCCTGTTCGGCTGACGGCCGACCCTAGGTGGGTGGGGGTCGCAGCATCAACCGCAGCGGCTGGCTGCCACCGTAGTCCAGCTCGTCGATGAGCTCGAAACCAAGCCGCTGGTACAGCTCGGCGTTGTGCTGGGTCGTGGCTTCCAGATAGGCCGTGGCGCAACACCGGCGCCAAGCGCTGGCGCGGCACCTCGCCCGTCGGCCTGTTTGCCCCCAACGGATACGGGCTGTATGACGCAACCGGGAACGGTGGGAGTGGACCACCGACTACTACTCGCCGCAGGGGACGGCAGCCGAAGCCTCCGCTAGCCCATGCTGCAAACCACCGCTGAATCCGCGAGTCGAGACCCCGGAGGCAAGCTACGACGTCGGTCGCCCCGGCGGGCACATCCCCCGCCGGGTCATCAGGGGCGAATCGCACCTCTGCGCCCCAAGCTACTGCCTGCGCTACCGGCCCGCCGTACGCCAACCCGAGGCGATCGACACGTCGACCAGCCACATCGGCTTCCGCTGCATCACTCGATAGGCGCCGCCTCGCACATGCAAGCCTCCCGACTGGGGGCGGTGTAGCGGGACGGCGACCGTCTGGCCGAAGGGTGCACGTCCGCGACCGATCGTGACTCGTGGATCGGCGTGCGGCCCCGCAGCGGGACACGGTCCCAAGCGCCGCGGCGGCGCCAAGCCGACGCGCTCTCAGAGGCGTGGGTCGCCTCGTATCATCGAGACGTCTCCTCTGCGGCGGGTGCGCCAAGCGGCCCGCACTGAGCTTCCCGCTCCTCGTTCGTTCTCATCGTGCCCGCGAAGCCTCCGAACATCCTCTATCTGAACTCGCACGACACTGGGCGTTACGTGCAGCCCTACGGCAACGCCATCCCAGCCCCGAATATCCAGTGGGCGGGAGCGTGGCTCAATGCCCAGGACCAACTGTCCGCGCAGGAGCCAACGCACAGCCAGCGCAGCGGAGATGCGCATACCGCGGTCACGCCGTCAGAGGGATAGACGGTCTTCGATGGCCATCGCCGCTCCCCGCTTTGATCTGCAAAGCCACTCCGTTCACTCCGACGGTGCGCTGTCATCGGCTGAGGTCGTCTCAGCGGCTGCAGCTGCTGGCGTCGAGCTCTTGGCCGTGTCAGACCACGACACTACGGCCGGTGTCCCCGAGGCCCAGCACGCGGCAACGGAACTTGGAATCGATGTGGTCTCCGCGGTGGAAATCACCTCGACGTTTGAAGAGCGCCATGACTTACACGTGCTCGGCTACCTGATTGATCCCGCCGATCCGGGTCTTGAGGCGGTGCTGGCGCGCTCCCGGGCAGACCGCGAGCGGCGTGTGGAGCGGATGGCTGATGCGCTGCGCGAGCTGGGCTTTGAGCTCAACGAGACTGAGCTAACGGAGCGCTCTGCCCAAGGCAAGACAATCGGTCGTCCGCATCTCGCACAAGCCGTGGTTGACCAACCAGAGAACTGTTCGCGTCTCGAGGCCGAAGGCCTACGAAACCCCACCGACTTTCTGGTCCGCTACCTGATCGAAGGTAAACCAGCCTTTCGCCCTCGTCAGGCGCCGGCGGTGCAAGACGCGATCGCGCTCGTCCACGATGCCGGTGGACTGGCTGTCTGGGCGCACCCGTTCTGGGACATTTCTGAGCCCGCTGACGTACTCAAAATGATCGACCACTTCCGTGGGGTGGGCCTGGATGGCGTCGAGGCGTTCTACGTGACGCATAGCGAGGAGCAGACGCGGCTTCTTGCCGATCGTTGCGACGAGCTGGAGTTATTGACTACCGGCTCATCTGACTTCCATGGCCCAGAGCATCGCACCTTCTCCCGGTTTCGGGCCTTTGCCACCTACGGACTAACTCCGGCGCTCGGCCCCCTCCTGCGCTGAGCCATGTCGGCATTCACGTACAGGCCTCACCCGCGGCCCCCGCTTTCGGCGCGGATCTCGGAAGCCTTGTGACTCGCCCAGATGCTTCAGAAGCCGCGACGTGCGCCGGGTCCGATCTGACCACCGCGCACACCCCGCACTCTGGTCAGCCGACCGCATGACAAACGCTGTGCTCGGCCTTCAGCGTGCTGCTCTGTGGCCCGAGCCGATCAGGACCGAGCCCTCAAACACGATTCCGTCCGCTTCGCTGGAATGAAACCGGCCGCAGACTGGATCGGCCGGCGCGGCTGCCGGCCGATCGCCGCCTGGAGTGCCTCGGCACGTTCCTCGACGGTGCCAACCCATCCACATCTAGTTGCTAGGAGTGACCGGAATGAACGACACCATCGAGCGCAGTCAGACCCACGCGACGTTTGTCATCGAGCGCTGCTACCCGGCTCTATCGAGCTCACGCCCGACCGCGTGATCGCCCCCCGAAGTCACGCACGTGTGCTACAAGCTCAACGGCCGCCGCCCGCTCGTCCTCGACACAGAGGACGAGACGAGGAACCCGCCGTCGCCTAGCGACTGCCGCGGGAAGCCGAGGGGGGTCAAGCGTCCGTTCGGTGCTGGCAGCAGCCCTCTGGCTGTTCGCCACGTGCCGCTAGTACCGCTCCTGGTTATAGATATCGAGGAGCTCGGGAGGAGCTGACTGCTGGAGGCCGACCTCCTCGAGGATCGGACCGAGGTGTTGCCCAAACGCCTCGAACTGAGCAGTGGAGGCCCAGATCTCACTGACCTTCAGCTGTCCGTCCGATCCGAAGCAAACGTGGTATTCAAGGCCGTCGGGCGGCCAATGTCCGGCTTCGTTCAGGCGACCCTTCACC
>JALYZQ010000014.1 GCA_030948805.1 Actinomycetota bacterium
TCCAGGGCAACGGAAACAATGCGGGAGCTGTCACCTATGGGGGTCCCAACGGCTGCTCGGCTCAGGTGACCGGTAACCAGTACACCTCATTGACTCGCGACCCCGTGCTCGAGCCCTGGCCCGAGGACTACAGTCAGAACACCCCGGCCTGTACGGTCTCGGCCCCCAGCTTCACTTTCAGCACCAACAACGCGACGATTCCCTCCGGCGTCTACTGCGCGACGGGCAACATCACGCTCAGCGGTACCAACATGTCGGGCAACGTCACGTTCATCGCCGGGAGCTTCACCATCAGCGCCAGCGGAAATCGCTTCACTCCATACGCCAGTAACCTGATCCTTTATCAAACTGGCTCGTCGACGATGCACCTGGGCAGCCTGAACCTCGGCGGCACGGTCTTTGCCCCCAACGCCACGGTCATCATCGATGGCAACGTCAACATCAGCGCGTTCGTCGAAGCCGACCGCATCGACGTCCAGGGGTCGAACTTCACCATGACCGGCACCGGGCCGCCGAGCGCGTCAAGTGCGGGGGCCCTCACCGAGTAGGTCCGTGGCCTGGCTGGGCTGGGTGCCGTCTGCGCCCAGCCGCTCGGCGAGGCGACCGTAGCGGCGACCGGTGTCCGGCGTGGCCACGGCGCGCGCAATGACGCCGCGGGTGCCGACGATCACCGTGGCCAGGCGGGCTCGGGTTACCGCCGTGTAGAGCATCTCCCGCCGCAGGAAGTACGCCCCAGCGGCCGGGTGGGCCACGATCACCGCCACCGGGAGCTCAACTCCCTGGCCGCGGTGTACCGAGCAGGCGTAGGCCAGGCGCAGGCGGTCGGCGTCCTCGGGGGGCAGGCGGAACACCGATTCCTCCGCGGCCAGGATCAACGCCGCCCGGTCACCGGAAGCCTCGGCGCCTGAGACCTCGTCGAGCAACCTGAGCAGGGTGCCGTTCATGAGCCCGAGCTCGTGCAGGTTGCGCCCGGTCATCATCAGCTTGTCGCCCAGTCGTAGCTGTCCGCCGCGCACGGGCTGACCGTCGGGATTGAGCGCTGCGCGCAGCGCCTGGTTGATGGCGTCGATGCCCAGCTCCCCCCGGTAGACGGGGGCGAAGACCTGGATCTCGCGGATCGGGTCGATGCCGTAGTGGACGGGCAGTCGCTCAGTCACCAGTGACACGATCTCCGCCAGGGCGGCAGCCGGCGAGCCGCGCTCGATCAAGAACAGGTCGCGACGCATGTCCCCGGCGGCCGTGAACTCGGGTACACGTCCCTGGCGAATCGCGTGCGCCGCCTGGACGATCATGCTCCCCGCGGCCTGACGGAAGATGTGACTCAGCCGGGTGGTCGGCACCTGGACGGAGGCGACCAGCTCCGCGAACGGCTTGCCTGCCCCAACCGGCGCCAGCTGGTCAGCGTCGCCGACCAGCACCACGTGGGTGTCCTCTCCGACTGCCCGCAGCAGCGTGACCAGCAGCTCGAGGTTGGCCATCGAGGTCTCATCGACGATCAGCAGCTCGCAACCCAGCGGATCCTGCTCATCGTGCGTCGGGCCCTCGCCCGGCACCCAGCCCAGTGCCGAGTGCACCGTCCGGGCCCGCAGGCCGCTGGCTTCGCTCATCCGCACCGCCGCGCGCCCCGTCGGCGCGACCAGCATCACTCGGGCTCGTCGAGCCTCCGCGGCAGCGGCTATCGACTTGATCGATGCCGTCTTGCCCGTGCCCGGGCCGCCGGTGATCACCGAGAGGCGGTGGGCCAGGGCAAGATCCAGGGCGGCACTCTGCTCAGCAGTCAGCTCATGCCCGGTTGTCAGGTCCTGCCCGGCGATGGTCTGCGGACCCGCGCCATCCTCGTCGCCGGGACCGAGCCGCTCGCTGGGCGTCGCCCGGATCAGCGACTCAACTTGCTGCGCCAGCTCGGCTTCGAGCTCGGCGGTGGCCGTCCGGTATAGCCACGTGCCTTCGCGAACGACCCGGCCGGAGCTGATCAGAGCCTCGACCGCCGCCCCGTCGACGGTGTGACCCAGCAGCTCTTTAGCCGACGTCCTCAACTCGTCCTCGGGCAGGCAGGCGCTGCCGCTGCGCTCGGCCTCAG
>JALYZQ010000032.1 GCA_030948805.1 Actinomycetota bacterium
CTAACGGGCCTTGGGCAGTCCGAGCACCCGCTCGGCGACGATGTTCTTGAGCACTTCGGTGGTCCCGCCCTCGATCGAGTTCCCCCGGGCCCGGAGCAGCTCATAGGCCCAACGTCCGCCGGCCTGCAGCGCCGCCGGACCGAGCAGGTCAGCCGCGAACTCGGTCAGCTGCTGGTTGGTCTCTGACCACATCCACTTGGTCAACGAGCCCTCGGGACCCGGCTGGCCGTACTTCTCAATTGCGGTCAGCCCGCGGTAGGCGGTGAGGCGCAGGACCTCGGACTTGAGGAAAAGCTCCCCCAGGCGGTCGGCGACCACGGCGTCGTTGAGCAATCCCCGGCCCTCGGCCTCCTCCAGCAGCTGATCCAGCAGCTGGCGCAGGCGCACCTGGAGGAAGAAGGCCAGCCCGGCGCGCTCGTTCATCAGCGTGGTCAAGGCGACCTTCCAGCCGTTGCCCTCCCCCCCGAGCACGTTCTCGTCGGGGATCCGGGCGCCATCGATGAACAACTCATTGAACTCGGGCTCGCCGGTGATCTGGCGCAGAGGACGCACCTGGATCTCCTCCTGCTCCATGTCCATCAGGAAGTAGGTCAGTCCCTTGTGCTTGGCCACCTCGGTATCCGTCCGGGCGACGAGCATGCACCACTTCGAGTACTGCGCACCGCTGGTCCACACCTTCTGACCCGAGACCACCCAGTCCTCACCGTCGCGGACCGCCCGGGTCTTGAGGCTGGCCAGGTCAGACCCGGCGTCGGGCTCAGAGAAGCCTTGGCACCAGATCTCCTCCGCGGTGAGGATCGGGTTCAGGTAACGGTCCTTCTGCTCCGGCGTGCCCCAGCTCATGATCGTCGGCCCGGCCAGCAGCAAGCCGAGCACGTTGGCCGGCAGAGGCGCGCCCGAGCGCCCCAGCTCCTCGAAGAAGATCGCCGATTCGGTCAACGTCGCGCCGCGTCCGCCGTACTCAACCGGCCAATGGACGGCCGCCCAGCCCCCGTCGGCCAGCTCACGCTGGAAGTCACGCCGCCACGCGTAATGGGCGTCCTCATCTCCCTCGGGCTCGCCCACGGGATCGTGGGCGTCAAACCACGCGCGCAGTTCGTCGCGGAAGCCGAGCTCTCGCTCGTTGAATGTCAAGTCCATCGGCGTCTCCTTTAGCTCAGAGCACATTCTTACCGCCTCGCCGCCGGGGCGGCATTGGCGGTCAGGCGACCGGGTCGGTGGCTGCACCGGGCAGGGCACCGAACGTTAGGCTGCCCAGACCAGGCCGAATACGAGCGCAAGGGCTAGTCAAAGTCATGACCGGCAACGGACGGCAGACCATCGAGGTGCTGATCGTAGGCGCGGGATTTGGTGGAATCGCGGCCGCGATCGAGCTGCGCCGCCACGGCTTTGACCGGGTCAAGATCCTCGAGGCTGCGCCTGAGCCCGGCGGCACCTGGTTCTACAACCGCTATCCGGGCGCCGCGTGCGACGTTCCCAGTCACCTCTACTCATACTCCTTCGAGCAACGGCGCAACTGGTCGCGGCTGTGCTCACCTCAGAGCGAGATCCTCAGCTATCTGCGCGACGTGGCCCAACGGCATGGCGTCGACTCGCTGATCGAGCCTTCGCAGCGGGTCAGCGAATGCCGGTTTGACCACGCGCGGTCGGTGTGGGAGGTACGGACCGAGGACGGCCGCCTCTACCAGGCCCAGGCCCTGGTCCTGGCTACCGGTCAACTCAATCGTCCGTCGATCCCCGGGCTGCCAGGCGTAGAGAGCTTCCAGGGGCACGCCTTTCACTCCGCGCGCTGGGATCACTCCTACCCGCTGGAGGGCAAGCGTGTGGCCGTCGTCGGAACGGGGGCCAGCGCGGTCCAGTTCGTGCCTCCGACAGCTGAGCGGGTGGCGGCCCTGACCGTCTATCAGCGGACCGGCAACTGGCTGCTGCCGCGCGAGAACCGCGTCTATCCGGCGTGGATGCGCAAGGCGATCAAGTGGTTTGCTCCGATCAACTGGCTTCGCCGCCGCTGGATGTTCAACTACTGCGAGGCGCTGACCATGGCCATCCGCCATCCGCGCACGGCCGGCCGCCTCCTGGGCTGGCGATCGGCGATGTTCATGCGCCGCCAGCTGCCTGACCGCGAACTGCGAGCCCGGGTCTGGCCCGATTACACGTTCGGCTGCAAGCGGGTGCTGTTCAGCTCCCGCTACCTCTCCGCGCTGGGACGCCCCAACGTGGAACTGGTCACCAACAGCATCGAGGCCGTGACAGAGCGCGGGCTGCGCACGGCCGACGGGCGCGAGCGGGAGTTCGATTGCATCATCTGGAGCACCGGCTTTCGTGTCTCGGAGTTTGTCGCCCCGATGCGTGTGCTGGGCGCCGGTGGCCTTGAGCTGGGATCGGCCTGGGCGCAGGGGGCCCACGCCCACCTCGGCCTGGCCGTTCCCGGGTTTCCTTCGCTGTTCTTCATGTACGGACCCAACACCAACACTTCCGGAGGCTCGATCATCGTCTACCTGGAGGCCCAGGCGGCCTACATTCGCCAAGCACTGGAGCACGTGCGCAGCGGCGGCTTTGCCCAGCTGGAGGTCCGCCCTGAGGTGGAGGCAGCCACCGACGCCGAGACCCAGGCGCGCTTCAGCGGCACGGCGTGGCTGGACTGCGACTCCTGGTACCGCGATGGCGGGCGGATCGTGGCCAACTGGCCCGGCTACATGCGGGAGTACCTGGAACGGACGCGAGAGTTCGATCCCGCCGAGTACGTGTTCACGCGCTCCTAAGCGCAGGATCGAGCAGGCGATACGCTGGCGCGGTGCTCGTCGCGCGTGACGTAGAGGTGAGCGTCGCGGAGGGTGTATCCATCCTGGGACCCATCTCGCTCGAGCTGGCTCCCGGGTCGCTGGTCGCGCTGATGGGTACGAGCGGCTCGGGAAAGTCGACGCTGCTGCACGTGCTGGCCGGCATCGCAGAGCCCAGCGCGGGCAGCGCCAGGTGGGCCGGCGAGCCGACGGCATCGGCCGTACACGCGCTGGGTTTCGTGCCCCAGCGCGAGAGCATCCACGACCGCTTGACCACGCGGGAGGCCTTGCAATATGCCGCGCGTCTGCGGCTGGACACCGGCGCGGCGATCGAGGATCGCGTCGAGATGGTCCTCGATGAGTTGGGCCTGACCGCTCAAGCCGACACGGTGATCAAGAATCTTTCCGGAGGAGAGCGCCGGCGGGCCGCCTGCGGCCTGGAGCTGGTCGGAGACCCGCCTGTGCTGCTGCTCGACGAGCCGACCAGCGGGCTGGACCTGGTCCTGGAGCGGCGACTGATGCAGCTGTTTCGCCGCCAGGCCGAGCACGGTCGCGCAGTGCTGGTGGCCACCCATGCCACCACCAGCCTGGACCTGTGTGATGAGGTCGTGCTGCTCGAGGCGGGATCGATCGCGTTCCGAGGTTCCCCATCGCACGCCCGAGCCCACCTCGGAGAGGCGAGGGGCCAGTCCCCAGCGCCCGCCCAACCCCACCTTCGAGCAGCGGCGAACGACCCCGCGCCCGCCTCCGCTGGGCCGTCGGCCGGCAAGCGGTCCTTCGGCCTGGAGCTCCGGGTGCTGTCGGGTCGCTACATCCGCACGCTGACCCGGGAGCGGCGCACGCTGGCTCTCCTGGTCGGCCAGGCCCCGGTGATTGGACTGCTGATCGCGCTGATCTTTCATCCCGGAGCTGTGGCGACGAGCTCCTCGCCACTGGATGCGCTCGAGCTTGTGTTCTTGATCATGACGGGCTCGATCTGGCTGGGTCTGGCCTCGGCCTCCCGTGAGGTCGTCAAGGAGCGGGGGCTGGTCGAGCGTGAGTTCGATGTCGGCGTTCGTCTCGACGTCTATGTGACGGCCAAGGCGCTGGTCCTGTTCGGGCTCAACTTCATCCAGGTTCTGCTCCTGGCTGTCGTGGCCCTGGGCCTGCAACCGCTCGGCATCGGCGCGACGGGCAGCCTGGAGCTGTACGGGATCGCCGTCCTCACCGCCTGGGCGAGCACGGCGATGGGCCTGGTGGTGTCCTCCGTGGCTCGCAGCGTCGACCAGGCGGCGGGCGCGGTGCCGCTGTTGCTCATGCCTCAGCTGCTGCTCGCCGGCGGTCTGATCCCGCTAGCGCAGATGCCCGCCGCCGCCGCCGTGCTGGCCAACGTCATCTACGCCCGTTGGTCATATGCGGGTCTCGCCGCTGCCGCCCACCTTGGCACGCGGCTGTCGCAGTACGACTTCGCGCCGGCCCTCGGCTTCAACGCCGGCTTCTTCTCGCTCAGCCCCGGTAGCGCCGCGGTGATCCTGCTGGCCTTCACGCTCGTCGGCTTGGTCGGGGCGATGTTCGCCCTCATGCGACGGCCGCCGGTCAACCCATAGCCGGGGCACGGGTCCGGGCTAGCGCGAGCTGCGGCTGGCCCGCAAGAGCTCCTCCAGGCGCACGAGCTTGACCCGCGGACGACCGGCCGGCTCGCCCAGCGAGGACTCATGGGCGTCGATCGCCTCCCACCCCTCCCAGGTGACGTGGTCGGGCACGCGTTCGTCCAGCCAGCCGGCGATGGACTCGGGGTCGTCGGCGCCCGGCGCGGGGTGGTTGAGACGGCCCTGCTCGGCGTCCTCCATGATCCTGGCCACCGTGTCGGCGGCGTCCTTCTTGTTGGTCCCGATGACGCCCGACGGCCCGCGCTTGATCCACCCGACCACGTACTCGCCCGGGCATACGCTGTCTTGGTCGGTGACTCGCCCCTCCTGATTGGAAATCAGCCCCCGGGCCTGGTCAAAGGGAATTCCGGGCAGGGGCCGGCCGCGATAGCCGATTGAGCGCAGCACCAGTCCACACTCGATCAGCTCCTCGACACCGGTCGGCTCTGCCCCGACGCGGCCGTCCGGCCCGGTGACCAGTCGGTTGACGGCCAAGCGCACCCCGGTCACCGGCCCATTCTCGCCCTCACCGAGGATCTCGAGCGGTGAGCGCAGGAAGCGCAGCTCGAGCCGATGCGACTTGCCCTGCGGCGAGCGTTGCGCGTAGTCGCGCAGGACCTCCACGTTTCGCCGCTTGGTCGAGTCCTCGGGCTCCTCCAGGCCCTCCAGCTGCGCGGGATCGACGATCACGTCGGCGCGCGTGAGCTCCCCCAGCTCTCGCAGCTCGGGGTTGGTGAACGCCGCCTGCGCGGGACCGCGGCGCCCGACAACCAGGACCTCATTGACTCCCGCCGCCCCGAACGCGTCAATCGCGTGGTCCGCCGTGTCGGTTCCGACCAGCTCCCCGGGATCGAGAACGAGCATCCGGGCGACGTCGATGGCCACGTTGCCGTTGCCGATCACCACCGCGCGGCCACCGTTGAGATCGAACTGCTGGTCGGCGAAGTGAGGATGGCCGTTGTACCAGGCCACGAACTCAGTCGCGGCGTGTGAGCCCGGGCGCCCCTCCCCTGCTATCCCCAGCCGGTTGTCGGTCGCCGTGCCCACGGCGTAGATGACGGCGTGGTAGCGCTCGAGAAGGTCATCGCGGGAGACATCGGCACCCAGCTCCACGCCGCCGAAGAAGCGAAACGCGTCGTGTGCGGCCGTCTTGGCGTAAACGCGGGTCACGGACTTGATCTTCGGGTGATCGGGAGCCACTCCGGTCCGCACGAGCCCGAACGGGGTGGGCAACGCGTCGTAGAGGTCGACGGCGAAGCCGGCCTTGAGCAGCTGGTCGGTGGTGTAGAACCCCGACGGCCCGGCGCCGACGATGGCGACGCCCGGGGTCATCGCCTCGGCCTCGGCACGGGAGGGGACATGAGATCGAGGTTAGAGACCCTCGCCACCTGAGGCCCGAGCCGCTGACTCAGATCGGGACGAGAAGCTCGCCAAGCCGCCGGCCAACAGGTTCAGTCCCACGAACATGTAGATGAGGATGACCGGGTCGGCGATCGCGCCCCCCACCGCCGTCGCGGTTGAAGTGGCAATCTGGATCACCCCGACCGCACTCGTGCTCACCTGCGCCCGCAGCCCAGGCGGCGCATGCTGCTGGCGCAGCGCGATCGAGCCCGAGAAGGCCGGCCCCTCGATCACTCCGCTGAGGGTGACCAGCGCCACCCCGAGCACGAGGGCGCGGGCGGGCAGCCAGAGCAGGGCGGAGAGCCCAAGGACGCCGTACGAGGCGGCGCTGAGGGTCAGCGACGGCTTGGCACCGAGCGCGAACGTCCCCAGGATTGAGCCCACGCCCAGGGCCGCCCACAGGTAACCCGAATCATGGGCGCGGGAGCCCAGGATCTGGATGGCGTAGAGCGGAAAGCCGATCACCATGAGCCCCCAGCCGGCGCTCGACAGCCCCGAGCCCAGTACGGCGGCTCGGAGCACTGGCGTCCGGGCCAGGGCCCGCGTGCCGTCGGCCAGGGCTTGCCTGATGTTGGGCAGGCGTTCCCCTGACCGGGCTCCGAACACCGGGGTGACCACTATCAACACCAGGACCACCAGCTTGATGGCGGCCTGGACCCCCACCGCAACCGCGGCGCCGAAGGCGCCCACCAGCGCTCCGGCCAGAGCAGGTCCGACGATTACTCCCACGTTCAGGCTGGTGGCGTCAAAGGCGCTGGCTCGGGCCATCAGCTCCGGTCCGGCCAGCTCGGCCAGGGCGGAGTAGAAGCCGCCGATACTGAACGGGCTGGTGATGCTGTACACGACGGCGGTCAGCGGCAGGGTCCAATCGGGAGCGTGGCCAGCCAGGGCGACGAGGAGCAGGAGGCTGATGCTGCTCACGAGCTGATCGGCGATCATCAGCCTGCGGGGCTTGCGGGCCGCCTCCAGCCAGGCTCCCAGCACTGGCCCAGCGAGCGCGCCCGGCAGCACCGCCGCCGCGGCGGTCACCCCAGTCAGGGTCGCGCTGTGGGTGCGCTCCAGGACGAGCAGCACCCCGGCCACGGTGAACATGAAAACCCCCACCCGCGACAGGACGATCGTGAGGGCAAAGGAGGGGTAACCCGAGCGCGCGAACAGGCGGACGGTGTCACCCTCGGGGCGCAGCAACCTCAGAGGCACCGGGCCATGTTCGCGTACGTCGAAGGTCACCGGAGCAGGGTCCGCGCTCGGACTCCGGATCGCCCATCGGGCTGCGGGGCGGGGGCGATGTGATAGGACGCCACCCATGCGATACATGGCCTTCGTCGTTTCCGCCCTGCTCTGCGCGCTGGCCGTCCTGGCCGCTTTCCTGCTCGGCGGGATCGGCTGGATCATCGTGGCCGTGGTGTTTGGGGCCATCGCCGCCGTGGGCGTGCACGACGTGCTTCAGCGCCGCCACTCGATCCTGCGCAACTACCCGATCGTCGGTCACATGCGGTTCATCCTCGAATCGATCCGCCCCGAGCTTCAGCAGTACTTCATCGAGCGCAACTACGACGGGCGCCCCTTTGACCGCGACACCCGCACCGCCGTCTACGAGCGGGCCAAGGCGATCCAGGACGAGCAGGCCTACGGAACCGAGCGTGACGTCGCCGAGCCCGGCTATGAGTGGCTGCTGCAGTCGATTCACTCCTTTGACCCGCCCAAAGAGCCGCCCCGGGTCAGGGTCGGCGGCCCTGACTGCGCCCACCCCTATGAGATGGCGCTGCTCAACGTCTCGGCGATGAGCTTCGGGGCACTGTCGGGCAACGCGCTGACCGCGCTCAACCAGGGCGCGGCCAAGGGCGGCTTCGCCCATGACACCGGCGAGGGCGGACTGACCAAGTACCACCTCAAGGGCGGCGACGTGGTCTGGGAGGTCGGTACCGGGTACTTCGGCGCGCGGACCAAGGACGGCGGCTTTGACCGCGACCAGTTCCGGGAAAAGGCGGCCCAGGACGCCGTCAAGATGGTCTCGCTCAAGCTCAGCCAGGGGGCCAAGCCCGGCATCGGCGGAGTGCTGCCTGCCGCCAAGGTCACGGCGGAGATCGCCGCGGCGCGGGACGTGCCTCAGGGCAAGAGCTGCATCAGCCCGCCGGGCCACAAGGTCTTCTCCACCCCGCGGGAGCTGATCCGCTTCGTGGCCGAGATGCGCGAGTTGGCCGGCGGTAAGCCGGCCGGCTTCAAGCTCTGTGTGGGCACGCGGCACGAACTGCTGGCCGTCTGCAAGGCGATGCTGGCCGAGGGCACGGCACCCGACTTCATCATCGTCGATGGCTCCGAGGGCGGCACGGGTGCCGCCCCGGCCGAGTATGAGGACCACATGGGCACGCCGCTGACTGAGGGCCTGATGATGCTCCACAACGCACTGGTGGGGTGCGGACTGCGCGACAAGATCCGGATCGGCTGCAGCGGCAAGGTGGCCACAGGCTCAGACATCGTCAAGCGCGTGGCCCAGGGCGCTGACTACTGCAATGCCGCCCGCGCGATGATGCAGGCCGTGGGCTGTCTGCAGACTCAGCGCTGCAACACCAACCAGTGTCCGGTCGGGGTGGCCACGCAGGACCCCAAGCGCGCTCGGGCCCTCAACGTGCCTGACAAGACCGAGCGTGCCTTTCACTACCAGCAGGCCACCGTGGCCGAGGCCCAGCGCCTGATGGCCTCGATGGGTCTGCACTCCCCGACCGAGGTGGGCCCCCACCATCTGGTCCGTCGCGTCGATCACGTTACCGCGAGCTCCTATGCCGAGCTGTTTGAGTGGCTGGGCCCCGGGGAGCTCGTCTCAGAGCCGCCTGCGAGCTGGCGGACCGACTGGGAGCGGGCGGACGCCGAGTCCTTCGCCCCGCGCCGATGAGCGAAAGGCGGTTGCATGCCCACCGTTGCTGAGACCATCGTGACCGCGATCGCCGAGCTGGGGGTGAAGCACGTCTGGGGGGTGGTGGGCGATGCGCTGAACCCGGTAACCGACGCGATCCGGCGGGAGGAGCGTCTGGAGTGGATCGGGGTCCGTCACGAGGAGGTGGGCGCGTTCGCGGCGGGCGCCCAGGCCCAGTTGTCGGGGACGCTGGGCGTATGCATGGGGACGGTCGGTCCCGGGTCGCTGCACCTGCTCAACGGGCTCTATGACGCTAAGAAGTCCCGCGCTCCGGTGCTGGCGGTGTGCGGCCAGGTGCCGCTGGCCGATATCGGCTCGGATTTCTTTCAGGAGGTCGACAACGACGCGGTGTTCCGCGACGTGGCCAGCTTCTGCCGCACGGTGACCAGCCCCGAGCAGCTGCCGGGTCTGCTTGAGCAGGCGGTGCAGAGCGCGCTCCAGACCCCCGGGGTAGCCGTGCTCACCCTGCCGGGTGACGTCGGAGGCCAGGATTACTCTGGACCTGCCCCCCACTTCGTCACCCAGCGCAGACCCGTGGTGCCCGACCGCGAGGCGCTGCGTGACGTGGCGGCACGGATCGACAACGCCGGCGCGGTCACGCTGCTGGTCGGGATGGGCGCCCGCCACGCGCGCAGCGAGGTACTGGCCCTCGCCGACCGCCTGGCCGCGCCGATGGTGCTCACACTGAAGGCCAAGGAGGGGCTCGAGCACGACAACGCCTTCGCGGTCGGCCAGAGCGGCCTGATCGGCAACCCGGCCGCCCAGCACGCGTTCGAGAATTGCGAGCTGCTGCTGATGCTGGGCACTGATTTCCCGTATCCCGACTGGTATCCCAAGGGCAAGCAGGTGATCCAGATCGACGAGCGCGGGGCCCACATCGGGCGCCGGACCTCTGTGGCACTCGGGGTGGTGGCCGACGCCGGGCTGGCGGCGGCCGGGCTGCTCGAGCTCGTCGCCGCCAAGGACGATCGTGACCACCTGGACGGCTCGGTGGAGAAGTTCACCTCCTGGCACCACCGCCAGCTTCAGCTGGCCGACCCGGATTACGACGCCCGCGGCGTGGTTGAGAAGGTGCGCTCGGTGTTTGACAATCCCGATCAGCGGATCCGCCCCGAAGCCGTCGCCGTGGCCGTCGACGCCGCCGCCTCAGACGACGCGATCTTCACCTCTGACACCGGCATGTCGACGGTCTGGCTGGCGCGCTTTGTCACCCTGCGCGGAACGCGACGACTGATCGGCTCCTACAACCTGGGCTCGATGGCCAACGCCATGCCCCATGCCCTCGGAGCCCAAGCCCTGGATCGCGACCGGGAGGTGGTGGCCTTCTGCGGCGACGGCGGCCTAACCATGCTGCTCGGCGACCTGATCACCGCGGCCCAGCACGAGCTTCCGGTTCGGCTCGTGGTGTTCAACAACGGGCGGCTGGGGATGGTCAAGCTCGAGCAGGAGCAGGGCGGACTGCCCGAGTTCGGCACCAAGCTGCACGACGTCGACCTAGCCGCGATCGGCTCCGCCGCGGGCCTGCACGCGATCCGGGTCACCGACCCGGCGCAGCTCGATGAGGCAGTCCGCTCGGCGTTCGGTCACCGTGGGCCGGTACTGCTCGATGTGGTCACCAATCCCGACGAGATCTCCCTGCCGCCGAAGCTCAAGCCCAGTCAGGCCTGGGGCTTTGCCATCGCCAAGATGACCGAGACTCTGGAGAGCCGGCCGGGCTAATTCCAAGTCCGCCGACGGGTTTCAGGTTAGGATCGCGGCTATGGGCATCCTGGACCTGGCCGACCGCTCCTGGCCTGTGCTGCGTCGGCTGATGGGCGTGCACACCAGCGTCTACCGGCTGACCCGAGGGGCGATCGGACATCGTTTTCCGGGCTCGCCGTCGATGCTCCTGCTCGACCACGAGGGCGCCAAGAGCGGGGCCCGGCGCACGAGTCCGTTGCTCTACGTCAAGGACGGCTCAGACGTGGTCATAGTCGCCTCCAAGGGAGGTTTTGACCGCCACCCCGCCTGGTACCACAACCTCCGCGCGCACCCGGACACGACCGTGCAGATCGGCTCTGAGCGCCGGGAGGTGCGTGCCCGCGTGGCCACGCCGGCCGAACGCGAGCGGCTGTGGCCCAAGGCGGTCGACGCCTACGGCGGCTATGAGGGCTACCAGCAGCGCACCCAGCGAGAGATCCCGCTGGTAGTGCTCGAGCCGCGCTGACCGCGGTCAGTCGACGAGCAACCGCTCGTCGCCGAGGTACAGGCGGGGTCGCGGCCGAGCAGGAGTTCTTCCTGGGTACCGTCCCAGTCCAGGGCGAGCAGCCGACCGGGCTCGGGCTCACCGACGTCGAGCAGCCCCCGGGCGGTCTCGAGTGCACGGGCCAGGGTGTCAGACAGCGAGCGCCGCGGGGCGCGCAGGGTCAGGTCGCCGATGACCCGGGTGGGGTCGACGATGCGACGGCCGAAGAGCAGCTCAAGGCGGTGCACGCGCGTGGCCTCGCTCAGCAGGCCATCACCGTAGGCCGCTTTGAGGGTCCCCGCCAGCCGGTGACGGCTCTGTCCCGGGTGCAGCATCGACACCAGTGTCCCGCGCGGGCGCCTCGGTGTCCACCACCTCGGCCAGGCGGCTGCGCAGCGCCTTGCGGTCGGTCTTGCCCACGGGGGTGAGCGGGATCGCCTCGACGATGTGCACCTCACGCGGGTACTTGTAGCCACCGATGCGCTCCCGTGCCCAGTCGATCAGCGCGTGGGCGGCCAGATCACTGCCTGGGCGTGACGCCACGAAGGCCACGACCTCTTCGCCGTGGATGACGCTCGGGGTCCCGACCACGCCGGCCATCTGCACGTCAGGGTGCTCGAGCAGCGCGTCCTCGACATCGCGCGGATACACGTTGAAGCCACCGCGGATGATCAGATCCTTCTTGCGGTCGAGGATGAACAGGTAACCCTCCTCGTCGCGGTAGCCGATGTCCCCCGTGTGCAACCAGCCTCCGGAGAGCGCCTCCTCGGTGGCCTCGGGCGAGCGCCAGTATCCGCGCATGACGCCGGGGGAGCGGCAGCAGATCTCACCGGCTTCCCCGTCGTCCACCACGCTGCCGTGCTCATCGACGATCCGGACCTCGGTCCCCGGAACGGGCTGTCCGACCGATCCGCGCCGCTCGCGTCCGGCCGGGTTGGTGGAGATCAGCGCCGCGGTCTCGGTTAGCCCGTAGCCCTGGCGAATCGATACCGACGGCACACGGCGGCGCAGCTCCGTCTCCACCTCCGGGGCCAGAGGCGCCCCGCCGGAGCTGAGATACCGCAGTGATGAGAGGTCGTACTCCTCGAGGGGCAGCGAGAGCAGGATCTGGAGCATCGAGGGCACCGTGGCGCTGAGCTGGAGTCGGTGCTCACCGATCAGGCTCAAGAAGGCTTCGGGGTCAAACCAGCGCAGCAGCACGGCGATCCCGCTCTCGGCCGAGTGCAGCCCCGCGATCGTGACCAGCAACCCGTAGGCATGAGACAGCGGCAGCGTGGCCAGAGCGCGGTTGACCCCCGGGACGTGGGCGGCGTCGTGGGCCGAGCGCCCGGAGAAGTGCAGGTTGGCATGCGAGAGCATCACACCCTTGGCTTGGCCCGTGGTACCGCCCGTGTACAGCAGAGCGGCGAGATCATCGTCGGAGCGTGGCGCGATCGGACCGGGGTCGGCCTGCTCCAATTCCCCTAGGGCCAGGAGGCCGTCGGCGCCGGCGTCGGTGCAGATTACGTGGCGCACGCAGTCCAGGTCCTCGACCGCCATCCTGACCTTGTCGACGAACTCGGGGGTTGTGATCACCGCGCACGCCTCGGCATCCGCGACCACGTGGCGCAGCTCGCCCGCCGGGAGCAGGAAGGTCGCGGGCGTGACGACAGCGCCGGCGCGCCACAGCGCCTGATAGGCGACCCCAACCTCGGGGCAGTTGGCCATCGTGACCACGACCCGATCCCCCGGCTTCACACCGACTGCGGCCAGACCGGCGCCCAGGCGACAAGAGCGGGCAAACAACTCGCCCGAGGTGTGCCAGCGGCCTTCGAAGAGCAGCGCCGGGTAGTCCCCGCGGCGCAAGAACGACGCCTCGGCCAGGTGACCGAGGTGGCGCGTTTCGGTCGCGGTCACCGGACGGAGTTGGGGACGGGCGGGCTCAAGCGGACCGCGCAAACCATATATCGGCCCGACCGGCGCGGGCATCTGTACCGGCGGACGTTTTCCGTTGCCCGCCTCCGGGAAGAAACCCGGCACGTCCAGGAATCGGAGGAGAGTCCCGGGAGGAGAAGCGCGCACAGGCGCGTATGAGTCTGAACGTCTTTCCCCGGACCTGATCGAGCCCGGCCGCCCGGCCTACGGGTAGCTTGACTCAGATTAGGAAATCACCCACCGGTTCAGAGTTCATCTGACCGTCAGGAGTCCAAATGATCACCCTCGGCATCATCCTGTTGCTCATCGGTTTGATCGCCAGTATCCCGATCCTCTACACGATCGGGATCATTCTGTTGGTCGTCGGCGTGGTTCTGTTCGCGCTGGGTTCCGCGGGTCGCGCTGTTGGCGGCCGGCGTCACTACTACTGACCGAGGCGTTCGCCTTCAAGGGTCCGGCGGGGGCGTGACTTGCGTCCCCGCCGATGTTCCCAGCCAGTCCCGGGGCATTAGATCCGGGCCTCGGTGGCCGCGTCGGCCACGCCGTCGAAGTAGCGCGCCAGCACGTCACTGAAGAGCTCGTTCTCAGGGTCAGCCCGGGCGAATAGCGTCATCGAGGAGCGCAGCTTCATCGCGTCCACGGCTCCGAAGGTCTCCTCCGCGCTCCGGTCCGACAACGCGATCAAGGCGGCGGCGCACTCGATCAAGCGCGGTCCCAGAACGGGATGACCGAGATAGGCCCGGGCCTCGTCCAGTGAGGCAATCGCGTACTCGGAGGCCATCGGGCTTGAGCCCAGCCCGCGGATCTGGGGAAAGACGAACCACATCCAGTGGCTGGTCTTGCGGCCGGCGCGCAGTTCGGCCAGGGCCCGAGCGTAGGTGCCGTCGTGATCCTGGGCGCGCTCGAAGCGCGCCAGCCGGTAAGGGTCGGTCATCCGGGCCCCAGACCCGCGCGTCCGGACTCAGAAGAAGCTGCGCAGGAAGACGTACGCGGCGCGGCGGTCGCGCGTCAGCCGCGCGTTGGCGATGCCGATCTCCTGGATCATGCCGTGGCGGACCTTGAACACCCCGCGGCTGGCGCCGTCGGCAAACAGGTACCAGCGGTTGCGCCCGACCTGGAACCCGCGGCCCACGTGCAGGCGGCGCGCCACCGTGGTCAGCGCCGCGCGCGGATGCACGCCGCGCAATCCGAAGTGCCGAGCGGCCGTCAGCACCAGCACGGCCCGATGCCGGTATCCCGCGCGCGCCCGTGGGGGCAGGCTGGCCAGCAGCACCGGAGTGGCGTAACCGACGCGGATGCCCATCCGTGACGGGCAGAAGAAGTCCATGTAGCGCCGGCCGCGCAGCGACCGGCGGGCGAACCGCGCCCGGGCCTGGCGGCGCGTCATGCCCAGGCGGACCGGCCCCAGGCTGCGTCCCGTCACGCGACCCGACGGCCGGACGCAGGAGAACAGCCGCACCGGCGCTCTGAGCACCAGCACGTGGCGCCCTGCGGCGCGCGTCACGACAGCCGTGCCGTGCCGGTTGGCCCGCGTCAGGCGGCGGCCGCGCTCGTAGACCCCGGTCCCTGGCCGAAGATGGACGATGACCAGGCGCGTGCGACCGTCGGTGCTGAGCACGATCGTCCCTATCCGCAGCCGGGCCGCCCGGCTGTCGATCGCCATCCCCGAGACGTCGGTGAGGTCGAGGTTCATGTGCCGTCGGGGGGCGGGGCGGGGGCCGAGCCTCCAGCCCAGGCCGGTGTTCGTGCCGGGCAGGGGCTGGGTGACCAGCCGCGGGCCGAACCGCTGGTCGGTGATCGCGCGGTCGGGCAGCGCCGAGTCCTGGGCGCGCACCGTGGCCAGCTGGCCGTACGCTCGGCCGCGGGCCCGGAGAGCGTGGATCCAGTAGTCGCCTGTGGCCCCGATCCCGAACTGCGAGCTGTCCAAGCTCGGATACCAGTGGTAGGTGAAGAGGCCCGGGTTTACGGTGCGCACGGGCCGGCCCAGGGCGCTGACCACGTCGCCGAACTGATCCTCGGTCGCGAAGACCAGGTGATCGGCGCCCGTGTGAATGAACAGGTTGTAGCGCTGACCCAGGGAGTCGAACGTCTGGGCCTGGGCGATCACGCCCGTGGTTGGAACGAGCTCATCGGCATAGGTCTGATCAATGACGTAGGGAACCCAGCGCGCGTTGGCGACCAGCGGGGCACTGCGCCCATCCTGCGAGCAGGCCGGGTCGCTGTAGGCGGGCGCGTTCAGCCCCGGGTAGGCCTGCACTCCGCAGATGACCGGGCCGTCGATGGACAGCGCACCGGCGAAGTCATCGGGGTGCTCGAAGGCCAGCTTGTAGGACGCCCACCCCCCCATCGAGTAGCCGGAAATGACCGTCCGCGCGGGATTCAGACTGAAGGCCGAGGCCAGCGCGCGCCACACCTGCCAGAAGTCGGTCTCGGCACCGTGGAAGTACCAGCCGGCCGGACCCAGGCCCTCGGTGGTGGCACAGATCGATCCTCGGTCCTGGCACAGCTGCTGGATCAGCTGCGGGTCCAGAGCCCCGTACTGGTTGTAGTTGACCTCCAGCGAATGAAGGATCCAGGTCAGCGGCATCGCCCGGCCGCGGCGGTAGGTGGTGGGAACGTAGACGGAGTAGGGCTGGACGCGCTCCAGCAACGTCGGCTTGAAGTTGCCCTCCGAGCCGTCGTTGACCACCTGCCCAGCGCCGTCGGCCAACCGCGACACGTACCAGCGGGTGCTGTAGCCGGTGGGCTGCGGCTCCCCTGTGCTCTGGCGCGCGCCCAGCGCCGGCCAGTCGACGACCAGAGAGAACTTCGAGACATCGCCGCTGGCCAACGTGTCGGCCTGATCGTCCTCCATCCAGAAGTTGCCGGTCACCGAGCGTGCCGTGCCGTCGGCCCCCAACGTCGCTCCGATCGGGTTGCCGGCCAGCCGGGCCTGAGCCTGCGCGATCAGGGCGTCACTCATCCCGTCGGTGTACACCGGGGGCTCCTGGCCAACCGTGCGGAAGGTGACGTTGTAGAGGCGCTCAGCCGTGCTCGAGCCGTGGCTGCCGGGCTGCCCCACGTCGGGCACGGCGAAGTTCTGGCCCGCGGCGTCGGCCAGGCCGGCGCCCAGCCGCACTCGCCAGGTTCCGCTCACGGGCAGCAAGGCGCGCGGCACGGCGACGATGAACGACTTGGAGGTCCGATCCACGGTCAGCGCTCCGCCGTGGGCGAGCACGTTGGTCCGGATGCCGGTCACCGGGTTGACCAGCCACGCCCCGCGGCTGGACACGACCATTGCCTGATCGATGCCCGCCGAGCGCACGCCGGCCTGGGCGGGCCACTGCACCGCTCCGGTGGCCGCGTTGTTGTCGGTGTCAAAGGTCCACTCGGCGAGCGGGACGCGCGGGTCGGCCAGCGTTACCCAGTCGACGCGCCAGTAGCTGTAACCGCCGTGCAAACCGACCCCGGCGCGGAAGATATCGGCGCCGTTGTTGTGCGCCGCCCCGGCCCCGAACACGTAGCCGCCCTGGCGCGCGGCCAGGCCGGAGCTCGAGTCATAGCTCGAGGTCCCGAGGCCCCCGACGCCCGAGGCGCCGTAGTCGTCATACACGAAGTCGCTCCACAGGGAGGCTCCCGCAGCCAAGCGCCCGGTGCCCGAGGTCTGCGGAAAGCGACTGGGAAACGGCCACGCGCCGCTGGACGGCGCGGGCAGCGCCGGCGATGGCTGGCTGGCCGCGGCCGGAACATCGCTGGGCAGACCGGGTACCGCCGGCTTGGCGCGGGCAAGCGACGGTCCGGCGACCATCGAGAACGCGAGCGTAGAGGCCAGCCACAGCCAGGCGGCGGCGGCCAGCCACCTGTATCGACCCCCCCTCCCAGCGACCCAGTACTCCACGGCGGCGGACGATACACCGCTTGCTGGGAAGTCGCGCTACCTAAGAGCGTCCGCCAGTGCCGCGTCGGCCTGCCGGACGGCCTGAGCGTCGGCGCGGAGTGTCGCCAGGGCCACCCGGACGGCGGTCCGGTGGTGCTCGCCGGCTGCGGTGGAGAGGTGACCCAGACCGACGGCCACGGCGTTGAGCGCCGACCCGAGGTCGCGCAGCCGTGTGTTGAGGCGCGGCGGATGGTCCAGCCCTTCGACGCTGGCGGCCAGCCGCTCGGCGCGGCCGGCCAGGGCGTCGTAGCCGCCCACCACCAGCGCGTCGGGCTGCGAGCCGGCCGTGACCAGTACCGACTGCAGCGCGGTGGCGATCGAGTTCACGCCCGTCCGGACACCAGGAAAGGACGCTCTCAGCGCCAGCAGGCTTCCGGCCTGACCCCCGCATCCAGCCAGCATCAGACTGAGCGCTACCGCCGTGCAGGTCAACCGGCTGTCGGTGATTCTCATCTGTCCACGGGGTCAAGGGCTCCGGTGGCCGGGCAGGCTAGCGCAGCTCCACCGGCCCTTTGCCCAGGCGATTTCCGCGTTTTGGGTAGCTTGCAGGCGTGGAGGGCACCGACAACCTAGCCCGATATCGCCACATCCGCCGGCTCGGCTCGGGTGGGATGGGCACGGTCTCGCTGGCTGAGGACACCGTGCTGGGCCGTCAGGTGGCGCTAAAACGGGTGACCGCCGCGGCTGGCGACAGCGGAATGCTGCGCCTGCGCCGCGAAGCTCTGGTCGGGGCGTCGCTGAGCCACCCCAATGTGGTCTCGATCTACGACGTCGATGACTCTGCCGACGGCGACCTGGTCATCGTCATGGAGTACGTGGAAGGCGAGACGTTGCGCGATGAGCTCGCCCGTGCCGGCCGCTTGGACCCCGACCGGACGCTGGGGATCCTCGAGGGTGCCG
>JALYZQ010000049.1 GCA_030948805.1 Actinomycetota bacterium
TCGCTGATCCGCGATCGGCGAATCAAGTGCTGGTCGCACATCGACGAGCGTTGCGCCGGGTTCTTCGCCCTCGGCGCGGCCAAGGCCCAAGCCAAACCCGTGGCGCTGACCTGCACCTCCGGCACGGCGGCGGCCAACCTCAGCCCGGCCGTCATCGAAGCCCACCACGCCCACGTGCCGTTGATCGTGCTCACCGCCGACCGTCCCCCGGAGATGCGCCAGGTTGGGGCCGGTCAGACGATCGACCAAGTCAAGCTCTACGGCGGCGCCGTCAAGTGGTTCTTCGAGGTAGGCGTCCATGACGCCAGCCCCGATGAGCTGCGCTGGATTCGGATGCTGGCCTGTCGGGCCTACGGGACGGCCGTGGCCGATCTGCCGGGGCCGGTACACCTGAATTTTCCGCTCCGGGAGCCATTGGTCATCGACGGCGAACTGCCCCCGGAGCGGGTTCCGGGCCGTGCCGGCGGCCGCCCGTGGGTTTCAGGCTGGTCCCCAACCTCGGCGTCAGCCGATACCGATACTGGCTCGGTGGCCCTCCCGGCGCGCGGAGCGGTGGTCGCCGGAGGCGAGGTGCCGGGCGGCGATCAGGCCCGCGCCGCGATGCGTCTGGCCGAAAGGGCGGGCTATCCCCTGCTGGCCGACCCGCTCTCCGGGGCCCGGCGTGGATCAACCGCCATCGCTCGCTACGACATGCTGCTGCGCGATCCCGGCTTCGCCGCGCGGATGGCGCCCGAGCTGGTGATCCGGGTCGGCGCCCTGCCCACCTCCAAGTCTCTTCGCTCCTGGCTGGCCGGGACCTCAGCCCGGCAGGTATCACTCGGCTTGGAGGCGGCATGGCAGGATCCGGCCGCGGTCGTCGAGGCGATCGGACCCGCAGATGCATTAAATGCCCTCCAGGATTCCGGGTTGCCAAGCGTCGAGCCGGGATGGTTGTCGGGCTGGCAACACGCTGATCGGGGGGCCGAGCAGGCCCTGGTCGCCGAGCTGGGAAGCGCGCTCTCCGAGCCCATGGTCGCGATGCGGTTGGGAGACTGGCTTGGACCCGAGGTGACCCTGTTCGTTGCCTCCTCGATGCCGGTCCGGGACCTCGAGCTGTTCCTCGGAGCGGGCGAAGATCTGCCCCGGGTTCTGGCCAACCGCGGCGCGAACGGGATCGACGGCACGGTGTCCAGCGCGTTCGGAGCCGCTGCCGCGGGCGCCGGCCCGGTGGTGCTGCTGATCGGCGACGTCGCTCTCCTGCACGACCTCGGCGGGCTCCTGGCCGCGCATCGGCTCGGACTTCAGGTGACGATCGTCGTGCTCAACAACGACGGCGGGGGCATCTTTCACTTCTTGCCCATCGCCGCCGAGGCCGAGGCCTTCGAGCAGCATGTGGCCACCCCACACGGCCGTGATTTCAGCGTCGCCGCCAACCTCTACGGGTGCCAGTACCGCCGGGCGCAGACCGAGCCCGAGTTGCGGACCGCGCTGGACGAGGCGGTGGCTGGCGCCGTGACGACGATCCTCGAGGTCCGCACCGACCGCCGGGAGAACCTCGAGTTGCACCGTCGCCTTCAGCGGGCGGCGCTGGCCGCTGTCCGGGCGGGAAGCTAGCTTCAGCTAGCCGACCAGCAGCGGCAACATCGCCTGGAGCTTGACCTCGGTCTCGGCCAGCTCCGACGCGGGGTCTGAGTCGCGCACGATTCCCGACCCGGCGTAGCACGTGGCCAATCGGTCGCGCAACAGCGCGCAGCGCAGGGCCACGCAGAACTCCCCGTCCCCGATCGAATCGGTCCAGCCCACCGGCCCGGCGTACCAACCGCGGTCCAGGCCCTCCAGGGCCGGGATCAGGTCGAGAGCCACGCGGGACGGCTCGCCGCCCACAGCGGGCGTGGGATGAAGCATCCCCGCCAGGCCGACCGCGTCGATCGGCGAGCGCAGCTGCGCGCGTATGGCGGCGCCGAGGTGCTGGATGTTGGCCACCCGGACCAGCCCGGGATCGCCAGCGTTGACCCAGACCGAGTGGGGGCGCAGAGTCTGAACGATCCGACGGACGACGATCGCATTCTCCTCTCGGTCCTTGACGCTGCCCAGCAGCTGCTCGCCGAGATGGTCATCCACGGCCGGGTCCGCGCTGCGGCGGATCGACCCGGCCAGCGCGACCGTGCTGGCTCGCTGTCCTTCGCGGCGGATCAGCAGCTCAGGGCTGGCGGCCACGAAGGTGGCATCCCCGCGTCCGACCGCAAACGTGTAACAGGACGGGAAGGCTTGCCGGAGCAGGCCCAGCACCGCCGGCGCATCGTGCGCGCGCGGCGCATGAACCTCGACCTCGCGGGCCAGGATCAGCTTCTCGACCTCCCCGTCGCAGATGCGCTGGACGCCGCGGACCACCGCCTGCTCGTAGTGCGCAGGGGGCATCGCGCTGACCACCTGGTAGCGACCGCTGGGCGCCGGGTCGAGCATCGGCAATCCACCCGAACGCAGCCCGGACAACCGCCCCAGCGCCCGACTCATAAGACCCTCCACCGTGTCGTCAGGTGCGCAGTCGAGGTTGAGCGTCAGCCACGTTTCCCCGTCGCGCCGGGCCAGCGAGACTTCGGGCACGATCAGGGACGCGGCCGGAAAGCCTCGCCAACGCGGCGACCCGCCCCCATCGGGCGCAAAGGCAAACCCCCCCACGGCGATCAACCCTGAACCTGGCACCGCGGCCGAGCCATCAGTCAGCGCGCTGCCCGACAGCTCCTGCCAAGCCCGCGAAACCGCGGCAAAGCGCCCCGGGCCCCCAGCCTCCAGCACCCGCACAGCCCCCAACCCGGCCACCGCGGCGCCGCCGCGATCGGGTTGCTCGAAGCAGAACCACGGCTCCTTCGGCGCGCGCGAAGCGTTCACGACACCGCTCGGATCAAGCGTCGGCCTGGCTGGTGCGGTGAGTGCGACGAGTACCGGATCGCCGCTGGAGCGGGCGCGTCGAAGCGCAGTCTGTATCCGCGCGTTCAGACGCTCGAACGCATCAGGGTCGAACAAGTCGCGCGGGGGCGAAGGAGAGGCACGCCGCTCCAGGCGTGGATCAGCCATGGCCGTCATCTTCGCGCATCCTTGTTGATCGAGGATGACGGACGCGGTGACCCGACCGGCCGCGGGCTCACGTCTCGCGTAGACCGTGTGTGATTCGGCGTGCGACAAACTCCGCGCCGAACACAAAGCGCATCAGCGGACCGAAGCTCAGCGCAGCCGGATAGCCTACGAAGTACAGGTCAGGGACGCTGCTGCGGAAATCCCGGTCCAGGACAGGCGCACCGGCGACCGCGGCGAGCTTGGCGCGAATCGACGCGTCTAGGAACGCCAGCCGCATGACGTCGGGCCGGTACCCAGTCGCGGTCAGGATCTTCCCGACCCGGACCTCCTCGACGCCGCGCTCGCTGCGCACGAGCACTCGCACCCCGGCGTTTTCGGCGTGCGCAGCGACCAGTGAGCGGCCGAGCATCGTGGGCACCTGGCCCTCGAACCGCGGCCTCAACCACCACGCCCCGGCTGGGCCCAGGAACCTGTACGCGTAGCGCCGGCGCAGGCGCTCGGGCGCGTGGTGAAACGTCAACGGGTGGTTAGCAAACAGACGTTGCGGGGCCCCTTCACCGAGTCCTGATTGTGGATTGCGAAGCTGGCTTCTCAGCGGACGATCCTGGCCTCCCGGCTTTGAGTTCCAGGCCAGGCGGGTGGTTCGAGCCAGGAGCGTCACTCGGGCGCCATTTTCGCGCGCCAGCGCCGCCGCCTCGAGCGCTGACTGACCGGCGCCGACGACGAGCAGATCGTAGTCCACTTGGTCCCAGACATCAGCCTGCTCATAGCTGTGGGCTACGGTCCCCGGGGGCAGACCGCGAAGCTCGCTCGGGACGAAGGCGAACGATCGCGTGCCCGTGGCCACGACGATGCGGCGAGTCCGTAGGCCGTCCCCGCTGTCGAGGGTCAGCTCGAACCCGCCAGCGCATCGCATGACGTGGCGCACTAGATCAGGTCGGACGCCGGGAGCCGCGCGCTCCGCGAACCACTGGCCATAGGCGGTGAACGTCTCCAGGCTGATGGGAACCGCGATCGGCCCGTACTCCCGACCCGTCTCCGCGCAGAAGCGCTCCAGGCTGTGCACACGCTCGGGATCGGACAGATTCGATGCAAAGCCCTCCGACTTGAGGTACATGCCTCTCGGCATGTGGTTCTGCCAACTGTCCATCGTCTGCCCAAGGACCGCGTGGGCCACGCCCGCCGCCCGAAGGTGAGCCGCGATCGAAAGACCGTAGGGACCGGCGCCGATCACCGCGACGTCCGTGTCATGTCCGTGCGTCGCCGCGGGACGGCGCGCGGAGGGCCGGCGCGCCATGCCGAGGATGGCCGCAGCCGCCGGGACAAGATCGTTGCCGGTCATGTAGTCATAGCTCGCCGGACGCGCGAAATCTCCGAAGAACACCCCAAGCGCCCGGGCCCGGCTCGGGACATCGGGCGCACCCTGATCGATCACGCACCGACGCAGCCAGCGGACATCACCTCCCAGCCAACGCATGCGCAAGCCCGTCCCATATTCACCGGCGTCCTGGAGCGCCGTCCCGGCGGCCCAGTCATACACGAGGCGCGGGAACGGAATTCCGGCGCGCACGGCGTTTTCCACAGAGGCCGAGAGGCGGGGGTTGATCTCCATCAGCGCCGGCCGGCCGCTGCGGTCGCGACGGAACTCCACCTCGGCATAGCCCTCCAGCCCGATGGCGCGCACGAGGCGCTCGGCATCAGGTGTGATGTCCTCGGGAAGCGGAATGCTCTCGCGCAGCACCGAGTTTCCGCCCAGAGGGGGCATCGTGCGGGTGGCTCGCTGCGCGAAGCGTGCCCAGATGCGATCGCCGGTCAACATCAGACTGACCGCCTCGCGATCTCCCGAGAGCCACTCCTGGACGAGGACTGAGACTCCCTGCTCGAGCGTGCCGCGCACGGCGGCGAGTGCGGTCGGCTTCTGGCTGGCCACCGTCGCGTGGAGGCGCTGTCCTCCGTCGGCGCCGAATGCCCAAGATTGAACTGGCTTGCAGACCACCGGGAGGCCGACCTCCGTAACCGCGGCGGCCGCCTCCTCCAGCTTCTCGACGAGCACCCCGCGCGGCACCCGGATGCCCAGCTCGGCCGCGATGGCGAGGGTACGTGACTTGTCCACGGCGATCTCGATCGCCGGTTCGCGCGCCAGGGCCAGGCCCACCACCTGCTCCACCTCACGCCGCCGCCGGCGCAGCGCCGCGATCGAGCCGTCGTGACAGGCGATCAAGACCCGCGGCCGGCGCTCGGTACAGACCTCGAGCACGCCGTCGACGAAGCCGTCTGGGTCGTCGTCGGGGTCTGTGACGGTGGCGCGGCAACCCGTCCAACGCGAGAACAAGGCCGGTGCCAGAGGGCTCGTGGCCAGCGCGACGGTGCGAAGTCCGCCCGCGCCCAGCACGCGCACCGCCGCGAGCGCCGCCCGCTGCTCGGCGTCGATCACCAGGACGTCGTCAGCGTGCTGGACGGCTTGGCTAGATCTCGCCACCCCTTCGCGAGACGACGAACGCGGCGCGAGTCTCAGGGTGTGCACTAGCCGAAGCGGCGCCGGAGGTTGACCCGAGCCAGATCAAGCGTGCGGATCAGGAGCGGGAGCGGATCGCGGGCGCGAAAGTAGGCATGAGTAGTGGCCGTCCCGGAGAGCGCTCGGGCGGCAACACCGCCGTGACGATGTCTGAGCTGCCACAGAACATGGCGGGCGTCGGTGTCCTCCATGCGCCAACGCACCCCGGCGCGCGCGGCGGCCGGCCGGGGAGAGTCGCCCAGCAGCCAGGCGCACCAGTTGGCGACCAGCGCAACCCCGGCCGCAGCGGCGACTCCCATACAGCCGTAGGGGCGCGGATTGAAGTCGATCGCATGCAACTGTCCGTCGGAGCGCTCGATGAACTGCAGTTGCCAGAGGCCTCGCCACCCAAGCGCCTGCACGAGCGCGTCGACGCGCTCGGTCAGCCCGGGGGACGGTTCGATCGTCTCGACGAAGCTCGCCATACCGGCGGCCGGCGGCCAGGTCCGGTGGTGACGCGCGAACACCGAGCAGATCAGGCCCCGATCGGTCGTAACGCCAGCCATCGAGAGCACTTGGCCGGCGATGCGTCGCTGCACTATGCATTTCCCGAGCAGCCGCACCTGGTCGCGGAGATCGGCTTCGTCGACGGCCAGGCACGCCGGTCGCCTCGTCAGCCCTCCCTCGACCTCGGTGACGGCGGTCATGGGCTTGGTCAGAACCGGGAAGCCGAATCCGCGGGCGGCGCGTACGGCCTCGTCGGGATGGGTGCAGATCTCGGACTCCGGGACAGCGAGGCCTACGGCGCGGGCCGCCTGCGCCAGGCAAGTCTTATCCAGGGCTCGCTGCACCTCCGCGTGGTCAGGAAGGCCCAGAGCCACGGCGCTACCGAGCCGATCTCGGTAACGCGAGACTGCATAGAGCGCCTCGTCAGTGCCCGGGACGAGCGCCGCGGGATGGTCCCGCGAGATGATGCGCGCCAGCCCGGCGATGAATGGGTCGGTCTCAGTGGGCGGCGGCAGAACCTCGCCCGAGGTACAGGCCCGTGACCACAGCCCCGGGGCCAGACGGTTGCTGGCCACGGCCGAGACCTGAAACCCGGCATCGCCCAGACAGCGAATCGCGGCCAGTGGACCATGATCCTGAGCGTCGGTGATGAGGATCCGTCGTCCGTTGGCCGACGAGCTGGCCGCTGGCAAGGGTGTTAGGTCTCCCCGCGTCCGCGGGAGATGGCGATCTCGCCCGTGCGCGCCATCTCGATCAGGCCAAAGGGTCGGACCAGACCTTCGAAGGCGTCGAGCTTGTCGTACGTCCCGGTCACCTCCACGACCACCGAGCGCCTGGTCACGTCGACCACCTTGGCCCGGAAGATCTCACAGATCTGCATCACCTCGGAGCGGGCAGCACCATCGGCGTTGATCTTGAACAGCGCGAGCTCTCGGGCCAGGGTCTCTTCAGGCTCGAGGTCGCGGATCTTGAGCACATTGACCAGCTTGTGCAGCTGCTTGGTCACCTGATCGATGGGATGCAGGGCGCCGTCGAGGGTCAGCGTGATCCGGGACACGGTCTCATCGTCAGTGGGCCCCACGGCCAGCGTGTCGATGTTGAAGCCCCGGCGGGCAAACAGGCCGGCGATCCGGGTGAGCACGCCGGGTTTGTTCTCGACCAGGATGGCCAGGATGTGCTTGCGTCCCGTGCGCAACCCGGACACTGCCTCGAGCTGATCGAGTGACAGGACCTCCTTGGTGCCCGGCTCCCCCATAGCCCTTGGCCCTTAGCCGACCATGTCGCGCGCGGCGGCGCCGGGGGCGATCATCGGGTAGGTGTTCTCCTCCGGGGTGACGCGCACGTCGACCAGGACTGGCCCCTCGGTGGCGATGGCCTCCCGCATGTCTGAGACCAGCGTCGTCTTGTCCTCCAGGCGCAGCCCGGTCGCACCGTGAGCCTCGGCCAGCTTCACGAAGTCCGGCCACTGGCCCATCTGCACCTGGCTGTAGCGCTTGTCCCAGAACAGCTCCTGCCATTGGCGGACCATGCCCAGGTAGCCGTTGTTCATGATGAACACCTTGATCGCGATGCCCTCCTGGGCACACGTGGCCAGTTCCTGCATGTTCATCTGCACCGAGCCATCGCCGGCGATGCAGATCACGGTCTGGTCAGGACAACCGACCTTGGCTCCCATCGCCGCCGGTAGGCCGAAGCCCATTGTCCCCAGGCCGCCCGAATTGATCCACCGCCGCGGCTGGGCGAAGTGGTAGTGCTGGGCGGCCCACATCTGATGCTGGCCGACGTCGCTGGTCACGATCGCATCCCCGCCGGTGGCTTCGTACAGCGCCTGAATCATGTACTGGGGCTTTATCTCAGCGTCCTGGGAGTCGGCATAGACCAGGGGGTGACGCTCCTGCCAGGTGCGGATCCGTGACCACCACGCATCCAGCCGGCCGGGGTCCGAGCTCAGAGCCCGATACTCGGCCGTCAGCCGGGGAAGGATGTTCTTGGCATCCCCGACGATCGGTATGTGCGCGGGCACGTTCTTGGAGATCTCGGCCGGATCCACGTCGATGTGGATGAACTTGGCCCGAGGAGCGAACTCCGACAGCTTGCCGGTGATCCGGTCGTCGAAGCGAGCCCCGATGGCCACTATGAGGTCGGCCTCGTCCATCGCGTAGTTAGCCGCCCGCAGGCCGTGCATGCCGAGCATGCCGAGCCACTGTTCGTGCGGGGCGCCGAACGCACCCAGGCCCATGATCGTGCAGGTCACGGGGAATCGATCTGAGGTGGCCAGCTCGCTCAGCTCGGCCGCTGCGTTGCCAGCCACCACGCCCCCGCCGGCGTAGATCACGGGCCGACGGGAGTTGGCCAGGGCCTTGGCGGCGATCCGGATCTGCTTCTGGTTGCCCTCGGTAGTGGGCTGATAGCCGGGCAGATGGACATCGTCGACGGGTTCGTAGGGAATGTCAGCGCGACTGAGGTCCTGGGGGATGTCCACCACCACGGGACCCGGTCGACCGGTGCGGGCGATGTGGAAGGCCTCGTGGATGGAGCGGGGAATCTCCAGCGGGTGCTGGATCATGAAGCTGTGCTTGACGATCGGCATCGTGATGCCGATCGTGTCCGCCTCCTGAAAGCCATCGGTGCCCAGCAGCTCGGTCCGGACCTGCCCGGTCAGAAATACGACCGGAACGGAGTCCATCATGGCATCGCAGATCGGGGTGACCAGGTTCGTCGCTCCGGGACCGCTGGTGCCCAGCGAGACGCCCACCCGGCCTGTGGCCTTGGCGTAGCCCTCGGCGGCGTGCCCGCCACCGGCTTCGTGCCGGACCAAGATATGACGAATGCCGGCGTCGTAGAACGCGTCGTAGGTGGGAAGGTTGGCCCCCCCGGGAAGGCCAAAGACGACGTCCACGCCCTCGGCCTTCAGGCACTCCATCAAGGCGTCAACTGCGCGCACAGCTCTATGGCTCCTTTCCGCGACCGTGGCTCGAGACGATGCGCGACGCGCTGGTCAGGCACGCACGCGCAGGCAGCCTTGAAAATAGCCTAGAGCGCCGCCTGAGGCCAGGTGGTTAGTGGACATTCGTCCCCCGCCCGGGGAGAGGAGTCCTCGCCGGTATCGCGAACCGACGGCAAACTGCCGGAATCGGTGCGAGCGCCCGCAGGACACGAAATCTGATCGCATGACTCAACACATGTTCGAGCGACACGCGGCCTGTCCTGGCGCCCGGGGACCGGCGGCGGGCTGATGGCGATCCGGGTGGGACTTGATCTGGTCTGCGCCGACACCGTCACCGAAGGCATCGAGGCCCATGCCGAGCGCTATCTGAGCCGGATCTACACCGAGCGCGAGGTCGCCGACTGCCGCTCTGGCGACAGGCTGCATCCCCAGAGGCTGGCCGCCCGCTTCGCCGCCAAGGAGGCGACCTGGAAGGTTCTCGACGTGGGCGACCATCCGGTGAGCTGGCTTGAGGTCGAGGTGGTGACCGACGCGCGCGGTGAGATGGGTCTGTCGCTGACCGGGAACGCGGCCAGACTCGCTGACAACGCGGGGATCAGCAGCCTCCAGCTCAGCCTCACCCACCAGCGAACCGCGGCCGCCGCGATCGTTATTGCAGAGACTGGGCTTGGCTGCCGATACGCACGTCATGGACGAGAAGATCCGCCACGCCCTCCGTGACCATGGCCACCTTCCGGTCGACGTCGACAGCCTGAGCGCCGACACCGACCTGTACCAGGCCGGCATGACCTCGCACGCCAGCGTCAGCCTCATGCTCGCTCTGGAAGATGCGTTCGACGTCGAGTTCCCTGACCGGATGCTCAAACGAAGCGTGTTTCAGAGCATCGACGCGATCCACCGAGCCCTCAGCGAGCTGCAAGCCGGAGCCGTGGTATGACCCTGACGATCGCCGGCGAGACCCCGCTGCTGCCGGGCGTGCAGACAATTGCACGCGACGTCGCGGCTCGCCACGCCGATGAGGTTGACCGTGGCGGCCGATTCCCCACCGAGACGATCGACGCACTGCGCGAGCTGGGCGCTCTGTCGGCGTTCATCCCCACCGAGCTCGGCGGAGGCGGCGCGACACTCCCCGTGGTCGCCGCCTGCTGCTACGAGCTCGGGCGGGCCTGCGGCGCGAGCGCGATGGTGTTCGCGATGCATCAGATCCAGGTCGTGACCCTGGTTCGCCACCTGGCCGACGACTGGTTTCGGGACTACCTGACCGAAGCCGTGGCCGACCAGCGGCTGATCGCCTCCGTGACCTCCGAGGTGGGCACCGGCGGCGACATGGGTCGCTCGATCGCGCCGCTGACGGCCACCGCCGATGATCAGTTCACGTTCGAGAAGCAGGCGCCCACGGTGAGCTACGGGGGGTACGCGGATGACCTCCTGGTCACCTTGCGGCGCTCCCCCGACGCCGAGCCCGGTGATCAGGTCCTTGCCCTCGCCCACGCCGAGCAGACCGAGCTCGAGCCGGCGGGCACCTGGGACGTGCTCGGAATGCGGGGCACCTGCTCGCCCGGTTTTGTCGTCCGGGCCTGCGTGCCGTCCGCCCAAGTTCTCTCCGAGCGCTTCGATCGTGTCGCCGCCGAATCGATGGTGCCGGTGTCTCACATCCTGTGGTCGCACCTCTGGCTGGGCATCGCCCAGGATGCCTTCGAGCGAGCCCGGGCATTCGTGCGGGTAGCCGCCAGGCGCAAGCCGGGTGAGGATCTCCCGGCGGCCCAGCGGCTGTCGCGCCTCAGCGGAGAGCTGTCGATGCTCCGGGCCGAGGTCGCCTGCGGGCTGAGCGATTTCGTCGACCACGACCGCGACCAGCTGTCGACGCTCGCGATGGCGTTGCGCTTCAACAACCTCAAGGTCGTGGCCTCCGAGCACGCGGCCGACATCTGCCGCGGAGCTCTGGACACCTCGGGGGTCATGGGCTTCAAGAACGACACGCCCTACAGCGTCGGCCGTCATCTCCGTGATGCCATGTCGGCCGCGCTGATGATCGCCAACGAGCGCATCCATCAGACCAACGCTCGGCTCCTGCTGATTGCCAAGGACGTCTGATGCCCGAGTTTCGTGCTGCCAGCCCGGAGCAGTCGGCCTATCTCGAGCGGCTGGTCGAGGCTGACCTGCTCACCCGCACCGGCGTCCACGGCGTCTATGCCCGGGGGGCCGAATTCGAGCGCGTGCGCATTCACTTCGATCGCCTGGTCAGCCGGTGGGCGGCGCCGGAACGGCCCGAACCGCTGTACTTCCCACCGCTGCTACCACGTGAGCAGCTTGAGGCCAGCGGCTACCTGGGCTCGTTCCCCCACCTGGCGGGAACCGTCTTTAGCTTCGACGGTGATGAGGCGAGCGCGGCGCAGCAGCACGCACTCGCCTCAGAGCATGGCGACTGGAGCGACTTTCAGGACATGACCGATGTCGTGCTGACCCCCGCGGCCTGCTACCCGCTGTATCCGGCCGTGGCGGCGCGGGGTCGGCTGCCCAGAGGCGGCGTCACCCTTGACACTGGAGACAGCTATGTCTTTCGGCGCGAGCCGTCCAACGACCCGGCCAGGATGCAGATCTTCCACATGCGAGAGATCGTGCGCATCGCCGATCGTGACACGGTGGTGCAGTGGCGAATGGGGTGGCGGGCCCGGGCCGAGCAGCTACTGTGCGCCTTGGGCCTGAAGCTGGAGGTCGACGTCGCCAATGATCCCTTCTTCGGGCGCAGCGGGAGATTGCTGGCCGCCGCCCAGCGAGATCAGGAGCTCAAGTGGGAGCTGCTGGCGCCCGTCGCGGGCGAGGCCGGCACGGCGATCGCGTCCTCCAACTACCACCAGGACCACTTTGGCGTCACCTACGGGCTTCAGACCGATGACGGCGAGCTCGCGCACACGGGTTGCATGGCGTTTGGCGAGGAGCGTGTCACCCTGGCCCTGCTCAGCGCACACGGACTGGACGTTCGCGATTGGCCAGGGGAGGTCTCACAGCTCCTGGAGCTCGAGCCGTGACCGCGGTCTCCGGCCACGGCGTGTCGCCGCCGGAGGCCCCCCCAATCGACTACCGGCCACACGCGCTGCATGCGCCCGACCGGACCTATGTCGAGACCAATTGCTACGTCGACGTACTGATCGAGTTGCTCCACGCCCGCGGCGACGAGCCCCTGGCGATGCTCGGCTATGCCACCCGCCTTGATTGGGAGGGCGATCAATTCACCTACTTCAAGCCGCCGGCCGCGGACCTCGATCGTCTCTACGGCATCGATATCCACGAGATGCTGCCTCATCGCGCGGTGCCCGAGCACATCGAGGAGCAACTGGCGCTGGGCAACACGGTGCTGGTGGAGATTGACGCCTGGTATCTGCCCGACACCGCCGCCACGAGCTACCGTCGCGAGCATCTAAAGACCACAGTGGCCCCCCAGACCCTGGATCGCCAGGGCGAGCGGATGCGCTACTTCCACAACGCCGGCCTGTTCGATCTGGACGGTGAGGATTACCGGGGCGCCTTTCGCCTCCTCCCCCACTTCAGCGCTGATGTCATGGCTCCCTTCATCGAGGTGGTGCGCTTCGACACAGGACCGAGGCTCGCCGGCGAGGCGTTGCGGCGCGCTGCCCGCGACCTTCTACGGACCCACTTCGCGCGGCGGCCGGTGCGCAACCCGTTTCTCGCGTGGGGCCAGAGTCTGCGCGCCGACCTGCCCCGGCTGCTGCGCGGAGACGTCGAGGACTTTCACGCCTACGCCTTTGTCACCGCACGCATGTTCGGCTCTGGCTTTGAGCTGCTCGGCGAGCATGTCGACTGGCTCCTCGGGCCCCAGGGAGCCGCGGCCAGCGAGCAGTTTCGCCGCATCGTCCAGGGCTCCAAGGCCCTGTCGTTCCGACTGGCCCGCCGACGCCCGTTCGATCCCGAGCCGGCCCTGACGTCGCTGGCGCAGGCTTGGGAGTCAGGGATGACCGAGCTCGGCCGCGCACTGACCTAGTGGCCCCCACCGTGAATACCTAAATGATCGCGCTGACTGACGGGTGGGAGGTGGCGTCGACCTCACCAGGAACCCACGCCAGCTCGGCGGACCTCGACGCTCTGGATTGGCGGCCGGCCCGGGTCCCCGGTACCGCCGCCGCAGCCATCGGGCCCGATGGCCGTGACTTCGATGCGCAGGACTGGTGGTTTCGCACGCGCTTTGCCCTCGGTCCCGAGGCCCTCGAAGGCGAGCTCGAGCTCCAGCTGGACGGGATTGCGACGGTCAGCGAGGTGTACGTCAACCACACCCTGGTCTTGAAGTCCGAATCGATGTGGCGCGCGCACGCGGTCGACATCACCTCGTTGGCGACCGAGCACAACGAGCTGGTCATCGTCTGCCGGGCGCTGGTTGTGGAGCTGGCCAAGCGCCGGCGCCCAGGCCCCCGCTGGCGCACCCGGGTAGCCAACTCCAGCAATCTCCGCTGGTACCGGACGATGATCTACGGCCGCTCACCGGGCTTTGCGCCCGGTCCGGCGCCGGTGGGACCGTGGCGACCGGTCAGGCTCAACCGTCCGGGCGCCCTCTCAGAGGCACAGTTTCGGGCCCGGATCGAGGGCTCTGACGGCGTCGTGTCATTCCGGGGAGTTGCGGGCGGCGCGCTGGAGGGCTCAGAACTGGTCCTCGGGTCTGAGCGCTGCGCGCTGTCTGAGGACCCGGCCGGCCGCCTGAGCGCTGAGCTGCGGCTGTCGGGGCCCGAACGATGGTGGCCCCACACCCATGGTGTGCCGGTCCTGCACGAGGCGTCGGTGGAGCGCGACGGAGAGCGCTTGGCCCGAGCGCGAGTCGGCTTCCGCACGCTGGGGTGGCCCACCGACATCCCCCGCGACGGCCTCGATCTAGGTGTCAACGGAGTGCCGGTATTCCTGCGCGGCGCGGTCTGGACGCCAGCCGATCTGATTTCGATGGCGCCGAGCCAGAGCGATTTGCGCGCCATCCTGGAGCGAGTCCGCGACGCCGGCATGAACATGTTGCGCGTGGTGGGCGCCGGGGCCTATGAGTCAGACGCCTTCTACGAGCTCTGTGATGAGCTGGGCATCCTGGTCTGGCAGGATCTGATGTTCGCCAACCTGGACTACCCGGTCGGGGATCCTGGGTTTCGCCAAGAGGTCGAGCGCGAGGCCGAGGAAATGTTGTCACGTGTAGCGGGGCGGCCAAGCCTGGCCGTCGTCTGCGGAAACTCTGAAGTCGAGCAGCAGCCCGCGATGCTGGGACTTGACCCGGAACTGGGGAGAAGCGACTTGTGGGAGCGCCTGCTGCCCGAGTTGGTCGATTCCTCCGGTGCCGACTGCGCGTATGTCGCCAGCACTCCCTGCGGCGGCGACCTGCCCTTTCACCCCCACCACGGCGTCACCCACTACTTCGGGGTCAGCGGCTACTTCGGTTCGATCGAGGAGGCTCGCCGGGCCGAAGTCCGCTTCGCCAGCGAATGCCTGGCCTTCGCCAACGTCCCGGACGAAGTCGACGTTCCCGTGCATCACCCAGCTTGGAAGCAGGGAGTCATACGGGATGCCGGGTCGGGCTGGGATATCGGGGCCGGCTGGGATTTCGACGACGTTCGTGACCACTACCTGCGCCTGCTGTTCGAAGTCGATCCGGTGGCCCTGCGTCGCTTCGATCATGCGCGCTACCTGGAGCTCTCCCGGGCGGTGTCGGGCGAGGTCATGGCAGCGGTCATGGGCGAGTGGCGGCGTGAGCACTCACCCTGCCGTGGGGCCCTGGTGTTGTGGTGCAAGGACATGCTGCCCGGAGCCGGCCTGGGCGTGCTCGACCACCGTGGCGCCCCGAAGGTGTGTTATCACCACCTGCGCCGCGCCTTGGCTCCGACCGCGGTCTGGATGACTGATGAGGGCGTCGCCGGGATCGCCATCCATGTCGCCAACGACGGCCCGCTCCCGTTTGCAGGGCGGCTGCGCGTAGCGCTCTACCACCAGTCTGAGACCTGCGTGGCCGAGGCGTCGCAACCGCTCGCGCTGACCGGCGCCGGCACGGCCAGCCTGACCGTCGAGGGAGTCCTGCGCCGGTTCGTCGACGCCGCCTGGGCTTACCGGTTCGGACCCCCCGGCCATGATCTCGTGGTGGCCAGCCTGGAGTCCGATGCGGATCCGAGCCGCCCGTGCTCACAGGCGGTCAGCTTCCCGGCCGGGCGTCCGCGGCGGGTCGAATCCGAGCAGAGCCTGGGCATCTCGACCGTGGCCCGCCCGCTGGTTGACGGACGCATCGAGCTCTCGGTCTCCAGTCGCCGCCTGGCCTACGGCGTGCGCCTCAGCACACCCGGCTTTACCGCCGACGACGACGCGTTCTGTGTCGAGCCCGGGCATCAGCGCGTCATCACGCTCCAGCCGCTCGATGAGCGAGCGGACATCGGGGCAGCCGAGCTGTACGCGCTCAACCTCGACGGCGCCAAGCCCATCACGCTGGCAGCGCAATGAGCGCTCCGCCGTCGCGCAAGCTGTATCTGAACGCGGGGACAGAGCCCGTGTTCGCCGTTCACCATCCCGCCGCCCCGCACGCGGGCGGGGCCCGCGGCGCGGTGATCTGTCCGCCCTTCGGCTGGGATGACGTCTCCGCCTACCGCAGCCTTCGCGCCTGGGCCCAGCAGCTCGCCGACTCGGGGTTTGACGTCCTGCGGATCAGCTTCCCGGGCACCGGAGACAGCGGTGGCTCGCCGCAAGATCCCGATCGCCTGGAGGCATGGTCGCGGGCCGTGGAGCAGTCCGCGAGCCACCTCGTCCACGGGGTCGAGGTGCAACGAGTCGCGGTGCTCGGGCTCGGGCTGGGGGGACTCATGGCCTGTCACGCGCTGCGTCGCGGGGCCGCGATCGACGACCTGGTGTTGTGGGGAGTGCCGGCCACTGGCAGATCGATGCTCCGCCAGCTGCGCGCCTTCTCCCGGTTAGAGCAATCGACCTTCTACGAGGGACTGTCCCCCCCGCCGGTCCCGCCGACGCCTGCCACCGGTGCGCTCGAGGCCGGAGGATTCCTGCTCAGTGCGCAGACCGTGACCGACCTGGAGGGGCTGGACCTGACCGACCCGCCTCCCCCACCGGCCGCGGGCGTGCGGGTCCTGCTCCTGGACCGCGACGGCATGGCGGCCGACGAGAGCCTGCGAAGCGGCCTGGAGCGGGCGGGAGCCGCCGTGACGGTTGCCGCGGGGCCTGGATACGGCGCCCTGACGTCTCACCCGCAGCGTTCCCGGACGCCCACCGAGGTCATCGAGCGGGTCACGGTCTGGCTGGAACAGGCCCCCACCACCACCGACGGTCGCCTCGGCGCGCCCTCGCCGACCTTGACCCCCGTTGCCTCGGACACCGCGCTGCTCACCACCACGACCGGCGCAGCCCTTCGCGAGACGCCGGTCGAGCTGACGATGTCCTTCGGAAGGCTCGACGGAATCCTTACCGAGCCGATGTCGGATGCTCGCTCGGACCTGTGCGCGGTGCTCCTGAACGCCGGCGCTGTCCGGCGAATCGGTCCCAGCCGGATGTGGGTGGAGGCGGCCCGCCGTTGGGGAGCGCTCGGCGTCCCCACATTGCGGCTCGATGTCGAGGGCATCGGTGAGGCAGACGGGGGGCAACGGCCCTACGCCGAGGATGGGAGCCTGTATGTGCCCCAGCTCGTGCCCCAGGTCCTGGCTGCGCTGGACGCGCTCCAAGAGCGCGGCCTCGGGGACCGGTTCATCCTCGCGGGCCTGTGCGCCGGAGCCTACTGGTCCTTCAACGCCGCACTAGCTGACGATCGTATCGCCGCGGCGATGCTCATCAACCCGCGAGCGCTGGTCTGGGACCCCGAGCTTCTCCCGGCCCGCGACATCCACACGCTGCTGCGAGGCAAACCCTCCTGGACACGAGTCCGTCGCGGCGCCTCGATGGACCGGGCGCGGGCACTGGCGCGCTTCGCGCTGGCCTCAACGGGGCGATGGTTCTTACGTCGCCGCCCCTCCCAGGATCTGCTCACGGCCACTCTGGATGTACTGGTCGAGCGCTGGCTGGTCTCGGGCAAGCGATTGCTCCTGCTGTTCTCCGCTGATGAGCCGCTGGCGTCCGAGCTGGCTCGCACCGAGCGCCTATCCCGGTTGCAGGCCAGTGCGCAGACGATCACCGCTTACGTCGCGGTCCGTGATCACACCCTGAGACCGAGTTGGGCCCAGCAGCAGGTTCACGCCGCGCTTGACAGCGTGCTGATGCTCGAGCTGGAGCAGGCTCCCGTACCCGCGACCAACTAAAGGCCGGCGCCAGCCGGGCTGGCAGGCGGCGGCAAACAGGTCCCAGGGTTGCACAATGCCCGCCTGGCGGCCACCATTAGAGGCGCAAGGGCCGTGGGCTATTCAGCGCAGGGACAACAACCGGGGATGGACCAGCGAGAGGGCGGAGACAAACGTGACCACTGACTCATCATCTTCTCTAGGAGAGCAAAAGCCGCAATCTGCCGATGTTCATTCGGGTCCGGGCTTTCGCATCAAGACTGAGATAACCCGCGCCGATCGGCGCACGGTCGAAGCTCTGGGTGCGTATGAGACACCGGCAATCTCCGACCTCATGAATCGCCTGTACGCGATGGACCCCGGCATCCACAACCTGACGGGCGACAATCTGCGACTGGTCGGCTCAGCCTGCACCGTAAAGCTGTACCCGGGGGACAACCTGATGGTCCACAAAGCCCTGGATGTCGCCGAGCCGGGCGATGTGGTCGTGGTCGACACCAGCCGCTCGATGGCCAGCGCCGCCCTGGGCGACTTGGTCTCCACCAAGGCGCGTCATCGGCGTATCGCGGGCTTCCTGGTCGACGGCCTGATCCGCGACCTGCCGGGGATAAAGGCGCTGGGAGACTTCCCGGTCTTCGCCCGAGGCACGACGCCCGTGGGTCCGCTGCATCGCGGCCCGGGGGAGATCAACTACCCCGTCTCAGCCGGAGGCATCGTGGTGAATCCAGGCGACATCATCGTCGGAGATCCCACCGGCGTTGTCGTCGTCCCTCGTGGGATCGCCGATGAGCTGCTCGCCCGGCTGGCCGGCGCGGCGCAGCGAGAGGCCTCTTACGTCGACGCCGTCGCCCGCGGCGACTTCAGCAACGCTTGGGTCGATCGACTGCTCGAGGCCAGCGGACTCACCGCCAGCTGAGAAGCGTTTGCCGACGATTGCCTTTTTGGGGTTCGGAGAGCTCGGCACAAGCCTGGCCGGTGGCCTGGCGAGATCGGGACGACACGTCCTGCGGGCCTACGCGCGCAGCCACGCCAACCCGACCCCGGCGATCGAGCAACGGCTACGTTCGGCGGGCACCGAGCTTTGCACCACGCTGGCCGCGGCCGTAGAAGGCGCCGATGCGATCCTGGCGGCGGTCCCCGGCAGCGCCTCAGTGGCTCTGGCGGCTCTTTGCGCCCCGCACGTCAAGCACGGTGCGCTCTATGTCGACTTCAGCTCCTCCGCCCCCGAGGACAAGCGGCGCTGTGAGCTGTCCCTGGCCGTCGCCGATGCGCTCTACGTCGACGCCGCCGTCCTCGGGACGGTCGCAGTCAGCGGGCCTGAGGTCCCGATCCTGGCCGCTGGGCCCGGGGCCGGGGAGCTCGTGGCGATGGTGACCTCTGACGGATTGCGCGTGACGGCGATCGACGCCCCGACGGGCCAGGCCGCATTGGTCAAGCTGCTGCGCAGCATCTACCTGAAGGGACGTGACGCGCTGATCGTCGAGATGATGCTGGTCACTCGGCGATACGGTCTGGAGGAGCTCGTCGCGTCGAGCATCGGCGGCCCTGGAGAGACGGTGGCGTTCTCCGCCCTGGCCGAACGAGTTCTGCGCGGCGTCGCGCTGCACGCCGAGCGCCGAGCACAGGAGCTGGCCGTGGCCTGTGAGCTGGCGGAGCGAGTCGGCGTCGAACCGTCCCTGGCCCGCGCGGGCGTGCAAAGACTTGACGATCTGGCGCGCCTCGGCTTGGGCCAGCGGTTAGGAGACGCAGAGCATCTGCGCGGAGCAGCAGTCTTGAAGGCCATCGATGAGCTGAGCCCCCAAGGGCCCCAACCCAAGCGTCGCTAGCGGCTCGCTGGACTTCCCCCCGGGACCGGCGAGTTGCCACATCGCCAGTATCCTGGTGGGCGGCTCACCTCCCCTGAGTCGTGAGTCGCTTTCTATTCATGGCTGACGAAATTCAAGGTTCGGTCCTCGTGCCGGTGTTCAACGAGGAGCGCTACATCGAAGCCAGTGTGATGGCCATGCGTCGCCAGCAGTTCCCCGGTGAGCTCGAGTTTCTGTTCGCAGACGGCGGCTCTACCGACCGCACGCGCGAGATCCTCGAGCGGTTGGCGCAGGAGGACCCTAGGATCCGCGTCTTCGACAATCCCCGGCGGAGCGTTTCAAGTGGCCTGAATGTCGCGCTCCGACACGCCCGCGGTCGCTGGGCAGTCCGGATGGACGCCCACACGATCTACCCCGACAATTACATCTTGCTGGGCGTGGGCCGCCTTCAGGCGGGAGGCACCCGGTGGGTCAGTGGGCCCCAGATTCCAAAGGGACACGGTCCGGTTTCACGGGCTGTGGCGCTCGCCTTGGCGGGCAGGCTGGGCCGCGGCGGCTCGAGCAAGTGGGGCGCCGGGGCCAGCGCGTCCGGCCCCGAGTTCGAACTCGACACAGGCGTCTTTGCCGGCGTGTGGGAGTTGGCAACGTTGCACGCCTACGGGGGCTGGGATGAGCGCTGGTGGTGTAACGAGGATTCCGAGATGGCCGCGCGATTCCTCGCCGCTGGCGAACGCCTGATCTGCGTTCCGGCAATGGGAGCCGAGTACATGCCCCGCGACAACCTTGGCGGCCTGTGGCGGCAGTATTGGGGCTACGGGCTGTACCGGGCTCGCACGTCGCGACACCATCCTCATTCCATGCGAGCCTCGCATCTACTCGCACCTGGTATGGCCGTCGTCTTGGTGTCGGCGATCGTAGCTCCGCGCGCTCTGCGCAGACCCGCTCGTGGCGTCGTGCTGGCGTATCTCACCTGCCTGCTGGGCGTTGGGGGGCGAACGCTCGCCGCCGCAGACCCGCGCGGCGCCACCGCCGCAGACCCGCGCGGCGCCGCCGCCCTGGTTCCCGCAGTCCTAGCGACGATGCACTTTGGACACGGTTTCGGCCAGCTCTACGGGTGGCTCCGTCACGGCGCACCACTTCGCGCATGGATATCGCTGCTCGGACTGGAGGGATCGCTAGGGGCACCCCCGCCAGCCACCGCGCGACCCTGGGCACCCTCGCTGACGCCGCCTGCCCAGGCCTGAAACCGGATCGAGCAGCGGCAGAGTCTGTGTTGCGGGTCACCCGATCGCGAGTTGAGTCCCCGGGAGAGTCGACATCGTGGTTTCCGGCCGGCGAAGGGACAACCCAAACGCGCCTACGGGATGCTGGCCAGCAGACGCTCGAGCACGGGGGCCGCCACGGCCGTCGCGTGGGCCGGATCGGCGACCAGGTAGTGGTGATGCAGCCCCGGAGTTCCGTTGACTTCGGTGATCACACCGCCGTTCTCAGCCAGCGGCCGAGTGATGTCCGGTGTAATCAGGTCGACCCCGGCCAGCCGCAGCCCGACGGCGTGGACCGCTCTCTGCACGTCTTCGAGCACCGAACTCGAGACCTGGCCTTTCCACGTCTGGTTCTCCTGGGCCGAGCAGCCGTTCGTTCCGACCCGAATCGCCAGGCGGCGACCCGCCGGCAGGACGGACGACAGGGTCACCCCAGCGCGCCGCAGCGTCAGCACGGTATCCAGGTTTACCCCAAGCAACGACAGTCCGGCCTCCCCGGCCGCAGCGACACGCCGCTCGTTCTCGGAGGCGATGAGCTCCTCGACGGTGGAGCTGCCATCTCCGATCACGCTCGGACGGAAGCTGCGCACGACGTCGAGCAGCTCCCCGTCGAGTAACAAGAGCCGGTACACCATGCCCTCTCCCTGCCGCTCGATCAGCAGCCGGTCGACGTGCTGGGAGGCGTGCCACCTGGCCCGCAGGAGATCCTCGGGACGCTGTACACCGGGAACAACGCCATCGCCGCCTCCGGTTCCGGCGGCGGGCTTGACCACGCACGCCCCCCCCGCGCTGGCCAGGAAGGACAGCGCCGCCCGAGGATCGCTGGGCTCCCACTCCAGGTGGCGCGGGTGCCGCACTCCGACCTCTGACATGAGCCGATGAACGAGTCCTTTGTCGAGCGCTACGTGGAGGGTGACCGGATCGTCGAGCTCGACGACCTGGTGGTACACACGCGTCCGTCTGGCCCCCCGGGACAGTTCGAGTAACCCCGGCCTCAGCGTCACCACTTCGGCGCTCAGGCTCGCAGCCGCCTCCGTCCAGATTCGCTCGTACACACCATCGCGGACACTGGCGAAGGTCGCCCGGTGGGGTTCGGCCCGGAGGCGGCGCCAAAGTGGACCGATTCCGGTCGCGTGGGTCAGATCGAGGCGCGCAGCGACGACGCGTCCACGCTGGCCACCCCCATCGGCCAGGCGGTCGAGCGCCCGGTGAGCGCCTTTCAAACGCGCAGCCCTGCCGCTGTCGATCCGTTCCTGCGGTCCCGTCGAGGGAAGCGCGCGATTCACCTGCGTGCCCGAGAGAGCGTTCCGCGCCATCCATGCAGCTCGCGAGAGGGAGGGCAGAGGATCATCGACGCGGAAGGTGGGAAAGCTTGATCGGTGCCGCACGCTCTTGGCCCATTCGCGAACTGACAGCTCACCCCGAGCACGGTACGTGGCCAGCGCTCGCATATCGTTGACCGGGTCCCACAGGCGCAGGCCGACGCGGTAGGAGTCAGATGGTGGCGGCGGGAGTCCTAGTGCGCGCATGTAGGACAGCAGGGCAAGGTCCACCCCAGCAGCGCGGAGGAGCTCGTTGGACAGGGTGAACCGAACGTTGCACTCGATGAACACCAGCCGTCCATCGCGGGCGTCGCGCTTGAACTCCACATTGCCCAGTCCACGAACTCGCGCGGCTCTGAGGAAGTGCAGCCCGGCCGCTCTGACCTCTGGGTCGTCGGTAGTCTCGTGATAGGTGCCGACCCCGAAACCCGGCGGGTACAGCCTGAGCTTGCGCTTGGTGACGCTTACCAGTGTCTCACCGCGCTCGTCGAGGTATCCGTAGTAGGAGACGAACTCGTCTGAATCGCCATGGATCACCTCGGTTACGAACATCTCGACGCCTCGCACGGAGAACTCGGTGAACCGTTCCTCGAGCTCCTGGGCATCTTGGGCCACCAGGACCTTCCCGCTGGAGCCGCCGTGCTTGGCGAACAGGTGCGATTGAACCGGTTTGAGCACGCACGGGAACTCGAGCGCCTCAATCTCGAGCCCACGACCCCCGCCTAGTCGCAGGACGCGGGGCACGGCAATCCCGACCTTGGCGGCAAGCTCATAGGCCCGCAGCTTGTCCAGCATCAGGAGCACCACCTCGTCGTCGGCCTCCGTCGCGTGATAGCCGTGGTCGGCGAGGTCGCCGCGGTGGGTCGCGATGAGCTCGGCTCCGTCGTCGGAGCCGGCCAGCACCATCGCGGGAAAGTGGGCCTCCATCAGCCATTCGAGCATCCGCTCCTGGGGTGACTCGCGGCCGACGTCGATGAACTCGGTCACGGCCCGCGAGAACCGGGCGGGGGAGCTGGAGTGGTCAAGCAGGTAGACGGCGACCCCCGCGGCGTGAAGGCTTCGCGCCACGGACACAGCCGTCACAGCGCCCCCCAGCACGACCGCGGCCGGCCTGAGGCTTGGGCTACTCACGCGGCTCAGCTGAGCTTCCGACGCGTTCGATCTCATGCGATGCGTGCCGCTCAGAGAAGTGCGACTACGCCTCTGCCAAGATTTCCAGCGCCCCGAGCTCGAGCAGACGGATCGCATCGGACAGCGACTCCTCGCGTGTCCGTCCGTCCGTCGCAACCTGCTCGAGTAGCCCCTCGAGCGGCTTCGCTTCCCCTGCCGCGCACAGGATTTGCCGCTGCGTCTCGGTGATGCCGAAGGGGTCGCTGCCGTACAGACAAGCCTCCAGAACCTCGTTGAAGCCGTCTCGGGTCTGGCGCCGGGCCACCGAGTCGAGTCGTCGCGACAGCTTGACAGGCTGGGCCGCGAGCTTCTCACGGTCCGCAGTGGCCAGCATGTGGACCGTGTGCTCGCGCCGAGGAGCGGTCCGCGGATCCTCGCCCAGCGGGTCGCAATCGAAGTCGTTGCACTTCACGTACAGGTTGACTGCGCCGGCCGCATGGCGGCGCAAGTGCCAGGTTGTTGAGCCGGGAAACATGACCACGTCTCCGGGACGGTCGGCGATCTCGACAGCCTGGGCATGACGGAGCGCCACATCAGGAAGCTCGTCGGGCTGGAGATGACGAATCAGCGCCGCGGCGCTGATAAACGGGTTGACCTCTCGGCGGTCATGGGGATACAGGACCAGACGCGAGTCCTGCGGTATCTCGATCGAGAGGCCAACCGAGACCTGCGAGGGGAAGCGATCCTTGTGCGCTTGCGGATCGGGCTTGGCCTCGGCGTCGTAAATCTGGATGTGACGCTCGGACAGGGTCATCGACTCCCGCCGCAGCCCGCACACCGACGCGACGGCGTCGAACAACTCCTCGGGATAGTCGGTGCTGGCCGGGAACTCGTACAGCGCCTGCTCCTTCTTGCCCTTGATGGCGAAGCGGTCCAGGCGCTCGACGCGCGACTGTCGCTCCGCCCCCTGGCGCAACTCAGCCAGGAAGTCGGGATGGATCCCATCCTTGATGTGGACCCACCCTTGCCTGTGATAGTGGTTCCGGAAGTCCTCCGGATCGAACGCGAAGATGCGCATTTTTCGACCGTTACAGTATCGGTACTCGGCCCGGAGGGGCGTCTCTGGGCTGATTGTCCTCATGATGTCGTTGCCTATGCCTGAGAGTGCTCTCACCTCCCGGACCGGACCGGCCAACGCCCCAACGCGCTTGCGCTTGGCACGAGCGCTCGCCGGACGCCTGCAGCCGTTCGGAGCGGGGAAGGTGGGTAGACTCCTGTACCCCTACGAGTGCGGTAAGCGCGACCGATTTGACTTCGCGGCGCGAGCCAAGACCGGCTCCACATTCGCTGGCAGCACGGCCGACTTTCACGCTCATCCGTTCGCGATCAGCGGATACAGCGAGTGGCGCAACTGGGCGGTCGCGCTGGCTCTATGCCGTTCCGGCGACGTGATCGTCGAGGTTGGCGCCAACGTGGGAACCGAGACCATCGGCTTCTCCGACATCGTGGGCAGCGATGGCCGTGTGGTGGCTTTCGAGCCTCTGCCTGCCCACCTGACGGCGCTTGAGGCCATGCTGGGTGGCCTTCGCCAGGCCAACGTGACGCTACTGCCCTACGCGCTCTCGGATCGGGTAGGCATTGACACCTTCGCCGTCCCGCCCCCCTCCATGTCGCAGGGCATCGGACACCTCCTCGGCCCCGCCGAGCGGGCCAGCGGCACCACGACGTACTACGACAGCCCCGTCGAGATGACCGTCATCGAGGTGCAGAGCCGCCCGCTCGACAAATTTGCGACCGAGGTCCGCGGGATGCGACTGCTGGTCACCGACGCCGAGGGCGCTGAGATCTTGATTCTCCGGGGGGGACGGCGCGTGCTGGGGGCGGAGCGGCCGGCGCTGTTGCTCGAGGCCTCGCAGCCCCACCAGCGCCGCGCAGGCTTTGACATCGCCGAGCTGTACAACGAACTCCGGGCGCTCGGGTACACGGCGTACGTGATCAACAAGCTCAGCCTGAAGAAGGTGGAGAACCCCAGGGCCGGGGCAACCCACAGCAACTGGTTGTGTCTTCCCCAGGACAGCCTGCAGCTGATCGGCCGCGTGCAGCGTTACGTTCGCCGCTGTGCCCTGATGCCTTGCGTGCTGGGCCTCAACCCGCTGACGCAGCCTCGCCGCCGGTGAGGTTCATGCCCTCCCGGGAGAGCCGTTAGCCGGCGCTCCGCGTGCGGAGCGGCGCAGCGGTTGCGGCGAGGACTCGGGGACCAGTGCCACCGCTGGAAACTCCAGCTCCATCCCGCATCGGGTGCAGACCGCGTCGTAGAGCTTGAGCACCTGCCGGCAACGCGGACACTGGCGTCGGAGCTCGCGATCCTCGTGCCGGTAGCTGATGGCAGCGAGCAGCCCGATGAAGGGCACGCAGCCCGAGACTAAGAACCAGATCGTGAATGAGCTGCCCTTGATCCGCCCCACGATCCCGCCGGCCAGCCCGAAGAAGAACAGGATCACGAGCAGGCCCAGACCTTGCACGGCGCGCTCCTACCAGAAGATGGTCTTCAGGGCCCAGAGAACGGCCACGACCGCGGCCAGCACCACCGCAATCCAGAAGACCGCCATGACCACCCCGATGACCAGGTGAATGGCCAGAGCGCCGGCGGCGACGAGAACCAGTCCCGCCATGGCGCGGCGAGCCAGAGGAGAACGCTCTGGCCGGGTGTCGACTTGTGCGCGCACGCCCATAAATGGTAGCGCAGAGCCCTTTGCCGCCCGAGCGGCGCCGAACGGCTCGTGGGACCACTCGAGCCCCCGCGCCGGCCAAGCCGTATTTCTCACCCACGGCGACCGTAGTCATTACGGATCAGCCGAACGTCGTTCACGACGATCCTACCTGTAGGTATGGCGGCGGGCGCTAGATTGCGGTCCAATGGGACCCTCATCGGTGGACTCGTTAGGCCTCTCGGCGAGGCTCGAGAGACCGTCTAAATGCCCGCCTGACAGTCTCAAACACCTGCAGAAAGCTCGCCAAATTGCGTTATAATCCGATGCGTAAGAGGCACCACCAGGACGGTGCGGCAGGAAGCCGGCTAGGGCGATTTGAGCCCGAAGGGGGTAGTTGGTCGGCTACACAGGCCGTACCGCAGGCTGTTTCCAATCAGGCGAGCGCAGACTCGAGCTCCGTGACATCACCGGTCATCGACCCCACCGCGCCGACCCGTCGGATCGTGTCCGATCGTCGGGGCAGCCGCCTTGTGGACCAGGTGGGTGCTTATCTGGTTCACGCGCGGGCCTGGGGGCAGATCCGGCTTCTCACGGACGCGATCGTGCTCTACGTGGCCGCCGCCGGCGCCCTGTTTGCCGATCCCAATGTGGCCCAGATCGGGTCCAACCGCTGGGTGGCCGCCGGATTTCCGTTGCTGGCGCTGGCCATGCTCCACGCTCGGCAGGGCTCGCACGAGCGACTGCGAGAATCGATTCTGGGCAACTTGGCCAACGTTCTCGGCGTGGTTTCGCTGGCGGCCATGTCGACCATCGCCGGGCAATCTTTGATCGCAAACAGCCAATCACTCGGGATCGCCCCCCGTCTGTGGCTGTTCTCCGTGGTCTACCTCGGAGGCGTGCGGGCGGTCTTGATCAGCGCGCGAAACCGGGCTCTGCGCGTCGAGCGGCTTGCCACCCCCACCCTGATCGTGGGCGCGGGAAGGATCGGGGCGCTTCTCGTCAAGCGTCTGAATGACGAGCCCAGTTACGGGCTTTTCCCAGTCGGCTTCCTCGACGCCGACCCGTTGACCGACGCCCAACACACGCTCACCCGGTCGGTGCCCGTTCTCGGCGGCCACGACAACCTGGCCGAGGCGATCACGGCGACCGGGGCCCGTCACGTCATCCTGGCCTTCTCCTCCGAGCCGGACCACCTGCTCGTCGCCAAAGCGAGGCAGTGCGACGAGATCGGCGTCGGCGTGTCTCTGGTTCCCCGGCTCTACGAGTCCATCAACGAGCGCGCCACCCTCGACTACGTAGGGGGTCTGCCGCTGCTGACGCTGCGCAACATCGACCCGCGCAGCTGGCAGTTCGCGATCAAGCATGCCTTTGATCGCAGTGTCGCTGCCCTGTCGCTGGTTGTGGTCAGCCCGATCATGCTCGCCCTCGCCATCGCGGTGCGCTTGTCCTCCCCCGGCCCGATCCTCTTCCGCCAGCCGCGCATCGGACGCGACGGCCACGAGTTCACGATGCTCAAGTTCCGCAGCATGCGCGGCTCGCCGCTCGACCTCGGCGAAGCCGATGCGACCTGGGCGGCAGGTGTGCTGAGCGGCCCCGAGACCGCCTCTGACGAGGCGGCTGTCGAGAGCCGGGTAACCCGGGTCGGGCGGCTCATGCGCACGACATCGTTGGATGAGCTGCCGCAGTTGATCAACGTGATCCGCGGCGACATGTCGCTGGTCGGGCCACGTCCCGAACGCGTCGCATACGTGCGCGATTTCGAGCGATTTGTGGCCCGCTACAGCGACCGTCATCGTGTCAAGTCGGGGATCACCGGCTGGGCCCAGGTCAATGGGCTGCGTGGCCAGACGTCGGTCGCCGACCGCGTGGAGTGGGACAATTACTACATTCGGAACTGGTCGGTCTGGCTGGATCTCCGGATCATCTTTTTGACGATCGCCGAGATCCTCAAGTTTCGAGGTTAGCGGCACTGCGCAAGTTCCTATGGCGACCGTGATCACAGTCAACATCCATCCCTACCCGGCCCCGCTCCCGTTTTTCGGGCCGTCACACGTGACATAGTGTGAGCCCAGTCTCAACCATGCCGACCGCATCCCGAACAACACGCACGCCGGCCGAGGAGCAGGGTCTGGCGCGCTATTACCGGACCTGTCGTGAGCACGTGCTCCTGATCGCGCTGTGCACGCTCATCGGGCTGGGCGCGGCCGGGGCCTACGTCAGGCTCGCTCCGCGTAAGTACACCGCCCAAGCGCAGATGCTCGTCACCCCTGCCGACCCCGGCGACGCCGCTCTGGTCGGCCTACCTGTTCTCCACGGGTCATCGGACCCCACCCGTGACACCCTGACCGCGTCCAGCCTGATGACCACCCCCACGGTGGCTCAGGTCGCAGTTCAAACCGGCCAGCTTCGCGTCACACCACAGGTGGCCCTGACCAGGATCAGCGCCACCCCGATCGGGCAGAGCAATCTGATCGCCCTCCAGGCTACGGCGGGCTCGGCGGTCGCAGCCCAGCGGCTGGCCAACTCGTTCGCCGCCGCGGTCGTCTCCAGCCGAGCCGCGTCACTGCACGGCGCGATCGCCACCGTCCTCCCGGGGCTGAAGCGACAGCTCGCCATCGAGACTGCCGGTCAGCGGGCCGGAAACGTGACCCTGTCGGACCAGGTCAACGAGTTGCAGCAGCTGAGTCATCGCCCGGACCCCAGCATCACCTATGTCTCGCCCGCTCCCCTTCCCACCGGGCCCTACACGCCGCAAACCAAGCT
>JALYZQ010000060.1 GCA_030948805.1 Actinomycetota bacterium
CGCCGGACGAGGCGACCACCACCTGGTGGCGCAAGGACCGCGAGCCTGACAAGGCATTCGTGGACTACAACCAGAACGCCCGTGACCACACAATCGCCAGCGCCTACTCAGTGCGCGGCGTCAGTGAGGGCACCGTGTCCACCCCCATCACGTGGGAGGAGATCGACGCCGTGCAGCCGCGTGAGCTGACCATCGCCACCGTGCCCGAGCGCTTTGCCCGGCTGGGTGACCTGCACGCCGGCATCGACGACGCCGTCTTCTCGATCGAGCCGCTGCTGGAGTGGGCCCAGCGCGATGAGCGTGAGCTGGCCGATCCCGGGGGCCCCGCCGACGGCGACGCGTGACCGCCCGTAGCATGCTCTGATGTTCAGCTCCGTGCTGGTGGCCAACCGGGGTGAGATCGCCGTCCGGGTGATCGTGACGCTGAGGCGGCTGGGGATCCGCTCCATCGCCGTCTACTCCAACCCCGACGCCGACGCCCCCCACGTCGATCTGGCCGACGTGGCCGTGGCGCTGGGATCAGCTCGCTCAGATCAGACCTACCTGTCGATCGAGCGTCTGCTGGCCGCCGCCCGGGACTCGGGCGCCGAGGCCGTGCATCCCGGCTACGGCTTTCTCTCCGAGAGTCCGGCCTTCGCCCGCGCCTGCCGTGACGACGGGCTGGTGTTCGTCGGGCCCCCACCGGAGGCCATGGAGCTGCTCGGCGACAAGGTCCGCGCCAAGCAGGCCGCCGAGCAGGAGGGCGTGCCGGTGCTCCCGGGGCGGCAGGGCGCGGCACTGAGCGATGAGGAGATCGAGGCCTTTGCCGCCGCCGACGGGCGCCTGCCGCTGATGATCAAGGCGGCCGCGGGAGGCGGCGGGCGAGGCATGCGGATCGTGCACTCGCTCAGCGAGCTGCCCGAGAGCCTGGCCGCCGCGCGCCGGGAGGCCCAAGCCGGCTTCGGCGAGGACAGCGTGTTCATCGAGCGCTACCTGGAGCGAGCGCGGCACATCGAGATCCAGCTGCTGGCCGACCAGCACGGCAGCGTCGTGCACCTCGGCGAGCGCGAATGCTCATTGCAGCGCCGCCATCAGAAGATCGTCGAGGAGAGCCCCTCGCCCGCCGTCGGCCCCCAGATGCGCGAGCGGATGGGTCAGGCGGCGATCGCCATCGCCCGCCGGGCTGGCTATGAGGGCGCGGGAACGGCCGAGTTCCTGTGCCCATCGGCCGACCCGGACCAGTTCTTCTTCCTCGAGGTCAACGCGCGGCTTCAGGTCGAGCATCCGGTCACCGAGGCCGTGACGGGTCTTGACCTGGTCGAGCAGCAGCTGCTGATCGCCGCCGGAGCGCCGCTGGGCTTCAGCCAGGACGACGTGCGACTCAACGGTCACGCGATCGAGGTTCGCGTCACCGCCGAGGATCCGCAAGCCGGCTTCCTTCCCGCCACCGGCCGCATCGCCGTCTACCGCGAGCCCTCCGGTCCTGGTGTTCGCGTCGACAGCGGTGTGCGAGCCGGCTCTGAGGTCACCCCGTTCTTTGACTCGCTGCTGGCCAAGGTGATCGCCTGCGGGCGCGATCGTGAGCAGGCCCTGGAGCGCCTGACCACCGCCGTGCACGACGTGCGCATCCTCGGGCTGAGCACCAACGCCGGCTTCCTGCACCGCCTGCTGACCTCAGAAGCGATGCACACCGGCGAGCTCGACACGGGACTGCTCGAGCGCGAGCCCACAGGCCGCGCGCCCGACCCGAGTGAGATCACGGCGGCGGCGATCGCCACTGCGGCTATCGAGACCTTGGCCCTGTACGACGGCGCCGGACCAGGGCCGGGCATGGGGGACCCGTGGCGGTCGCTGGTCGGCTTCCGGATCGAGGGCTCAGCGCCGCTGCGTTGGGAGCTCGAGCGACCGGGGTCCGACGATGTGATTGCCGTCGACATCGAGGGGCCACCCCACCGGGCGACGCTCCGGCTTGGCGAGAGGCACCATGCGCTGGACGCGGCCGAGGTTGCGGAGCGAGTCCGCGTGACCGTCGATCGTCACGCCCGCCTGTGGGACCACGCCGTGCACGGCGCCTACCGCTGGGTGGCGGCGGGGCCCGACGCCTTCGCCTTCCGCCTCCGCGAGCCGGTGGTCCAGAGCGCCGACGCGGCCAGTGACGGGGCGCTTGAGGCCCCGATGCCCGGAACGGTGCTCAGCGTGCGTGTGGATCGGGGCGACGAGGTCGGGGAGGGCGACGTGCTGGTCGTGATGGAATCCATGAAGATGGAGCTCTCACTGGTCGCGCCAGGTCCCGGAGTGGTGGCCGAGGTTCACGTCGGCGCCGGTGATGGAGTGCGTCAGGGCCAGCCTCTGGTCGAGCTGCAATGAGCGTCGTCCTGCGCAGCCACGCCGATCCGGCCAGCGCCGACTTTCAGGCCCACGCCCGGGCCCACGCCGAGCTGATCCAGGACCTCCAGGCTCAGTGGCGCCGGGTACATGCCGGCGGCGGTCCTGAGGCCGCGGAACGGCACACGGCCCGCGGAAAGCTCCTGCCTCGCGAGCGGGTGGCGCGACTGCTGGACCGCGGCGCTCCCTTCCTGGAGCTCTCGACCCTGGCCGCGCACGGGATGTACGAGGACCAGGCTCCGGGCGCCGGCATCATCACCGGAATCGGACGGGTCTCAGGACGCGAGGTGATGATCGTCTGCAACGACGCCACCGTGAAGGGCGGCACCTACTTCCCCATAACCGTGCGCAAGCACACGCGGGCGCAGGAGATCGCCCTTCAGAACCGGCTGCCCTGTATCTACCTGGTCGATTCCGGCGGCGGTTACCTGCCGCTTCAGGACGAGCTCTTCCCCGACGTGCGTGGCTTCGGGCACAGCTTCTTCAACCAGGCCAACCTGTCGGCGGAGGGAATCGCCCAGATTGCCGCGGTAATGGGGTCCTGCACGGCCGGGGGCGCCTACGTCCCGGCCATGTGCGACGAGACGGTGATAGTGCGCGAGCAGGGCACGATTTTTCTCGGCGGGCCGCCGCTGGTCAAAGCGGCCACCGGTGAGGAGGTCTCCGCCGAGGAACTGGGCGGGGGTGAGCTGCACGCCCGACGGTCAGGCGTCGTCGACCACCTGGCCGAAGATGACGAGGAGGCGCTGGCCATCCTGCGCTCGATCGTGGCCACCCTGCCGGTCCGCTCAGGTGCGCCCTGGGAGACCCAGCCCGTGGAGGCACCGGCGGTGGACCCGGCCAGCCTCACCGGAGCCGTGCCCGCGGATATCCGCACCCAGTATGACCCGCGGGAGATCCTGGCCCGCATCCTCGACGGCAGTCGCTTTCACGAGTTCAAGGCCGGCTATGGCACCACCCTGGTCTGTGGTTTCGGACATCTGCACGGTCACCTCATCGGCGTGCTGGCCAACCAGGGCGTGCTGTTCTCCTCCAGCGCCCTGAAGGGGGCTCACTTCATCGAGCTCTGCGATCAGCGCCGGATCCCGCTCATCTTCCTGCAGAACATCACTGGGTTCATGGTCGGCCGTGAGGCCGAGGAGGGCGGGATCGCCAAGGACGGGGCTAAGATGGTGGCCGCCGTCTCCGTGGCTCGCGTACCCAAGCTGACGGTGATCGTCGGCGGCTCGTTCGGGGCCGGTAACTACGGCATGTGCGGGCGGGCGTACTCGCCCCGCTTTTTGTGGATGTGGCCCAATGCGCGGATCTCGATCATGGGCGGTGAGCAGGCAGCCACGGTGCTGACGACGGTGGGCCGGGAGACCGACCCTGACGCGATCGAGGCCCGCAAGCAACAGATCCGCGACCAGTACGAGACCCAGGGGCATCCCTACTACGCCAGCGCGCGGCTGTGGGACGACGGGGTGATCGATCCGCGCAGCACACGTGACGTGCTCGGCCTGGCGCTGTCGGCGTGCGCCGGCGCGCCCCTAGGCCCGCGCCGCAAGCCGGTCTTCCGGATGTGAGCTAGGCCGCCCTACGAGGTGCCCGCACCGTCGGGCCGAGCCCGAGCGTCAAGCGCCGCGCTCGAGGATCTCCTTGAGCTTGGCTTGGTCCAGCGGCACCTGCTTGCGCGCCTGCCTGCGCGCGAAGGGAGCGATCACCACTCCGATCCCGTGGCCCTCGAGGTCGAACTCGACGGTCACCCGGGAGCGACCCGCTTGGCCGAGGGGTTCGACGGCCAAGCTGCCCACCGCCCGCACCGGCCCGTCCAGGGTCCGCCACGAGCTCCTCCGCGGGGGGTCGTGCTCGGTGATCTCGTACGTGCTGGCCCGCTCCCCGCCGGGAAGCCTGCGCGTATCTGTCACCCGAGTGCCGACGCCAACGGGCCCATCGGTCTCAAGCTTGCTGCTGACTAGGCTCGCTTGCCACTCGGCGTGGCGCTCCAACTGGTCGATGTAAGCGAATACGTCCTCGTGGGAGCGGTCTATCTCGATGCTGCTGGTAATCATGCGGTCCCCCTCTTGGCTGCTGAGGCCCCATCCTCTCGGCTATGGCCATCGAGTTCAACTCCAGCGCGATCACCGCGTTGCGGGGTCAGCCGGGATTGACCTCGAGCACTAGCTTGCCCAGGTTCTCCCCGCGAAACAGGCGCAGCAGGGTCTCGTGGAACTTTTCAATCCCGCCCGTGGCTATGTCCTGCACGGACTTGATCTGTCCGCGCGACACCCAGGCGCCCATCTCGCGCATGCCCTCGGGGACGCGATCGTGGTAATCGAAGATCACAAACCCGGTCATGCTGGCGTGGTTGACCAGCAGCGACATGTAGTTAGCCGGTCCCTGCATGCCGTCGGTCGCGTTGTACTGGGAGATGGCGCCGCAGATGACCACGCGAGCATGGCGAGCCAGCTGGGCCAGCGCGGCGTCCAGAGTCTCGCCGCCGACGTTGTCGAAGTAGATGTCGATCCCGTCGGGACAGTGCTGTCGCAGGGCCTTGGCCAGATCCTCGGCCTTGTAGTCAATGGCGGCATCGAAGCCCAGCTCCTGGACCACGTGCCGGCACTTCTCCGCGCCGCCGGCTATGCCCACGACGCGACAGCCCTTGAGCTTGGCGATCTGGCCCACCGCTCCGCCCACGGCCCCGGCGGCGCCTGAGACCACGACCATCTGCCCCTCCTGGGGCTGGCCGATGTCCAGCAGTCCGAAGTAGGCCGTCAGCCCCGGCATGCCCAGCGTGTTCAGGTATACGGGCAGCGGCGCCAGGTCGCTGTCGACCTTGGTCAGCGCCTTGGCGTCGAGCACCGCGTACTCCTGGGCGCCCAGCATTCCCGTCACCTGGTCGCCCACGGCGAAGCCATCGTGGTTTGACGCCACGACCTCCCCCACGCCCCCGGCGCGCATCACGTCGCCTATGCCCACCGGCGCGATGTAGGAACGGGCGTCGTTCATCCATCCCCGCATGGCCGGATCCAGGGACAGGAAGCCGACCTTGACCACGACCTGGTCGTCGCCCGGCTCGGCAACGGCCTCCTCGGTCAGATCCCAGTCGCTTGGCTTGGGTAGACCTTCAGGACGGGCGGCGAGGCGGAGCTGATGGTTGACGACTGAGTCCACTGGGATCCCCTTGGCTTGATCGAGCTTGGTCGCTGGCACGGGCGAGCGTATCGTGGCGCCCATGGATGGTGAGGCCGGCGTGAGCTGGGACGCGATCGTCATCGGCGCCGGCCACAACGGGTTGGTGGCGGCCACGCTGCTGGCTCGAGAGGGCTGGCGCGTGCTGGTTCTGGAGCGCAGCCAAGAGCCGGGGGGAGCCGCAGTGTCGGCCACGCCGTTTGCCGGCCACGGCGCGCGCCTGTCGCGCTTTGCCTATCTGGTCAGCCTGTTCCCGCAGGCGTTGCTGGCCGACCTCGGCGTGGACCTCCAGCTGCGCCGGCGCCGCGTGTCCTCCTACACGCCGCGCGGTGACGGGGGCGTCCTGGTCAGCGAAGCGCGCAGCACGCTGGGGCCCGAGGCCGAGGCCTTCGAGCGCTTCTACGCCATGACGCGAGGCGTGGCCGAGCGGGTGTATCCGTCGCTGACCGAGCCGCTGCGCTCACGGGCCGAGTTTCGCCGCCTGGTCGACGACGAGGCCGCCTGGTCAGCGTTTTTCGAACGCCCCCTGTCCGACGCGCTGAACGAGACCTTCGCCGATGACACGGTGCGGGGGATCGTGGCCACCGACGGGTTGATCGGCACCTTCGCCTCCCTCGAGGATCCGAAACTGCGGCCCAACCGCTGCTTCCTCTACCACGTGATCGGCAACGGCACCGGTGACTGGGACGTGCCCGTGGGCGGGATGGGAGCGCTCTCCGGGACGCTGGCCGAGGCCGCGGTGAGCGCCGGCGCCCAGCTGCGAACCGGCGCCCCGGTGACGGCCATCAACCTCGACGGATCGCGGCCGCGGATCCAGACCGCGGATGGCCGGACCCACGTCAGCCGCCACCTGCTCTGCGGCGTCGCACCGTCCGTGCTGGCGCAGCTGATCGGGGACACGGCCGAGCCAGACCCACCACCGGAGGGCTCGCAGCTCAAGCTCAACCTGCTCCTGGCGCGGCTGCCCCGGCTGCGTGACGCCACCGTGTCGCTCGATGAGGCGTTCGCGGGGACCTTCCACGTCAACGAGGGCTATGAGCAGCTCCAGGACGCCTACGCCCAGGCGGCGGCCGGGACGATCCCCCAGCTCGCACCCTGTGAGGCCTACTGTCACTCCCTGACTGACCCCAGCATCCTGGGGCCCAAGCTGCGGGCTGCGGGGGCCCACACGCTGACCGTGTTCGCCCTGCACATGCCCGCGCGCTTGTTTGGCGGCGATGATCGAACCCACGCCGATGCCAAGGCCGAGGCGGTGGCCAGCACCCTGCGCTCCCTGAACTCGGTTCTCGCCGAGCCGATCGAAGACTGCCTGCTGCGCACGCGAGCGGGCGAGCCCTGTCTCGAGGCCCGGACCCCACCTGAGCTGGAGAGCGAGCTCGGGCTCCCGGGCGGTCACATCTTTCACCGCGACCTGTCATGGCCGTTTGCCGAGTCCGAGGCGCAGGTCGGCCGCTGGGGCGTGGAGACCGGGCACCCCAACGTGTGGATCTGCGGGGCCGGAGCGCGCCGAGGTGGCGGGGTGAGCGGGATCCCCGGGCACAACGCCGCCCGGGCCGTGCTGGCCGCCGAAGCCTGACCGGCCCTCAGCCCGACCCGGCGCGCTCGGCCGAACGCAGGCCGGTCAGCGTCCAGAGCCCGAACAGGACGATGAGCGCCGCCGCGCAGGCATAGGCCAGTCCGGTGTGAGCATGTACCCCCGAGATCAGCCCCCGCCCCGCCTCCAAGAACGCGGTGGCCGGATTGACCGACGCCACGGTGTGGATCCAGCCCCGCAGCAGCCCCAGCGGCACGTACACCGGAGCCAGGAAGAGGATCAGGAACACCGGGGTCTGCATCATCGGTCCGGCCTGGATGGAGCGGAAGCGAAACGCCACCCCGGCCGCCCAGCCGTAGCCGACCAGCACCAGCAGCGCGGCCAGCGCGTAGAGGCCGAATACGTCGACGCCGCCGCCCGTGATCTGCATGCCGGTGATCAGGGCCACAGTGCTGACCAAGGTCAGCGTTACGGCGGCGCGGCTGAGCCCGACCAGCGCGTAGCCGAGGGCGATCCCGCGCCGGTCTTCGGCTCCGAGCATGAGCCGGCGCGCGAAGCCCGACTCGAAGTCAAAGGCCAGTGAGAAGCCGGTGAACAGGCCGCTGAACATGGCCGACTGCATGAGAACGAAAACGAACTGAAACGCCGTGTAGCCGGCCGGGAAGTGAAAGCCGGGCACCGAGCCGAGCGCCGACAGCCCACCGGCGAAGCTGGCCAGGAACACGAGTGGAAAGATCAGCGAGGGCACGAACAGATCCGGCCGGCGCAGGTAGGTGTAGTTGGCCCGCCAGGCGATGGTCAGCGCCACGCGCCAGATCCCGGCGTGGCTCTGGGCCGCCCGGTCGGGTCCGCCGACGGCTGGCTGGTACTGGCTCATGTGCGCTGCAGCCTCGTGCCCAGCGCACCGGCTACGAGGGCCAGGCCGACGATCAACAGCCCTGCGGCCACCGCGCAGGCCCGCCATAGCGCCGGGCCGTCCCAGCCGAAGATGAACAGGCTGCGAAAGCCCTCAATCAGGTAGGAGATCGGATTCCACGTGGCCACAGTGTGAAACCAGCCGGTGCGCAGCAGGTTGCGGGGCAGGTTGCTCGAGGACAAAAAGATGAACACGAAGAAGAGCGGGAACAGGCCCTGGACGGCCTCGCCTGACCCCGTGCGCAGCGCCACGAAACAGCCCAGAGCGCCGAAGCCCAGGCCGGCGAACGCCCCCAGGGCGATCACCACGAGCGCTCCGCCCAAGCCGGCGCTGAGCTGCGCTCCGGCGATAACGCCGATCAGCAGGTAGACGAGCGACTGCAACGCCCCCAGCGCGCCCACGCCGACCAGGAGACCGCCGATCAGCGACACACGGTGCAGCGGAGTCAAGGCCAAGCGGTTAAAGAACCCGCTTTCGATGTCCTCGGCCAGGTTGGTGCCCGTGTTGACCAGGCAGAACATTCCGCCCTGGATGAAGGCCACGGCGATCGCGAAGGAGATGTAGGAGTGGGTGGGGAAGCCGGGCAGCCGCGTAGCCGCCTTCAGCCCACTGGCGTTGACGGCCAGCAGAATGATGGGAAAGAAGATGATCGGAAAGACCTGGAAGGGCTGGCGCAGGGTCTTGAGCATCGAGCGGCGGGCCAGCACCCCGACCTGGATGGCCAGCGGACCGGTCACGACGCCGCGCCGGTGGCGGCCGGATCCCCGGGACCCGAATCCGGGTCTGAACCGGGCTGGCCCGCCTCACCGGCCCCCTCCAGCGAGCGCCCGGTCTTGGCCAAGAAGACGTCATCGAGGCTGGGGGCGTGCAGGCGCAGATCGGCCACGTGGAGATCCTCGGAGTCCAGCCCGCGGACTATCTCGGCCAGGTCGCCCACGCCCGTGCGCAGACGCACAGCGACCGCGCCCGGCGCCGCGGGGACCTCATCCCCGAAGCGCCGCAGGACACCGGCCAGGCGCTCGCCGTCCTGGGCCTGCACAGGCACGGCCTCGACCGACGGACGGCCGACCTCGGCCTTGAGATCGTCCGGCGTGCCCTCGGCGACGATCTTGCCGCGGTCGATGATCCCCACCCGGTCGGCCAGCACGTCGGCCTCCTCCAGGTACTCGGTGGTCAGAAACACCGTGACCCCATCGGTGGCCAGGCGGCGCACCTCGTCCCACAGGGCTGAGCGGCTCTGGACATCCAGGCCGGTGGTGGGCTCGTCCAGGAACAGCAGTCGGGGGCGGTGGACCAGGGCCAGGGCCAGATCGAGTCGGCGCTTCATGCCGCCCGAGTAGCCACCCACCTTGCGGTCGGCGGCTTCGGTGAGTCCGACTCGCTCCAGCAGCTCGGTGCCGCGCTGGTTGCGATCGGCCTTGGTCAGACCGTGCAGCGAGCTCTGCAGGCGCATGTGCTCACGCCCGCTGAGGTAGGGGTCGAGCGCCGATTCCTGCAGGGAGGCGCCGATCGCGCGCCGTACCTCGGCGCCCTGGCTGACCACGTCCAGCCCGGCCACGCGGGCCCGACCGGCCGTCGGCGGCAGCAGCGTGGTCAGGACGAGCACGGTGGTCGACTTGCCCGCTCCGTTGGGACCCAGAAAGCCGTAGATCTCCCCCGGGGCAACCCGAAGATCGATCCCGTCGACGGCGCGCACGCCGCCCTTGAAGTCGCGAACCAGGCCGTCGACCTCGATCCCACCGCCGTTGCTTTCAGACATGCGCGTGACCTTAGAAGGTCGCCCAGTGGTGACTAGATCTCCCAGTCAAGCGCCCGTTCGACGGCCCGGTTCCAGCCCGCGTAGCCGGCCTCGCGCTCCTGGTCTGACATCTGCGGCTCCCACCGCTTGTCCTCAGACCAGCGCTCGCGCAGCTCGTCCAGATCAGACCAGAACCCCACGGCCAGACCGGCCGCGTAGGCGGCCCCGAGCGCCGTTGTCTCAGTCACCGCGGGGCGGATCACGGGAACCCCGAGCACGTCGGCCTGAAACTGCATCAGCAGCTCATTGGCGGTCATGCCCCCGTCGACGCGCAGGTCGGTGAACGGGACGTCGGCCACCTCATTGGCCGCGTCGACGACCTCGCGGGTCTGCCAGGCGGTGGCCTCGAGGGCCGCGCGGGCGATGTGTCCCTGGTTGGCGTAGGCGGTCAGCCCCACGATGACTCCGCGTGCGTCATCACGCCAGCGTGGTGCGAACAACCCCGAGAACGCGGGAACGAAGTACACGCCGCCGTTGTCCTCGACGCTTGCGGCCAGATCCTCGATGGCCGCGGCATCGGGGATGATCTTCAAGCGGTCGCGCAGCCACTGCACCAGCGCGCCGGTGACCGCGATCGAGCCCTCCAGGACGTAGGTGGCCGGCCCGTCGCCGAGCTTGTAACCGGGGCTGGTCAGCAGCTTGTCGGTGTGGACGATCTCCTGGCCGGTGTTGACGAGCAAGAACGAACCGGTGCCGTAGGTGTTCTTCGCGCTTCCGGGCTCAAACCAGGTCTGCCCGAACAGCGCCGCCTGCTGGTCGCCGAGGATTCCCGCCACCGGCACGCCGCCCACCGCCGTGCCGCGGGCCTCGCCGTAGACCTCTGAGGAGGAACGGATCTCGGGCAGCAGCGCGCGGGGAATGTTCATCAGCTCCAGGCTCGGCTCGTGCCACTCGAGGCTCTCCAGGTTCATCAGCATCGTGCGGCTGGCGTTGGTCACGTCGGTGGCGTGGACGCCCCCGTCGGTGCCCCCGGTCAGGTTCCACAACACCCAGGTGTCCATGTTTCCGAACGCCAGCTCGCCGTTCTCAGCTCGCTCCTGTGCCCCGTCGACGTTGTCCAGCAGCCAGCGAATCTTCGGACCTGAGAAGTAGGTTGACAGCGGCAGTCCGACGTCCTCGCGCAGCCGGTCGACGCCCTCATCGCCGGCCAGCTCGTGCACCAGCGAACCGGTCCGAGTGTCTTGCCAGACGATCGCGTTGTGAATCGGCTCCCCGCTCTGTCGATCCCAGATCAGTGTGGTCTCACGCTGGTTGGTGATCCCCACCGCCTCCAGGTCCCCGGCTTCGGCCGGCGAGGAGGCCAGGGCGCCGTTTATGACTTCACGGGTGCGCCGCCAGATCTCGCTTCCGTCGTGCTCGACCCAGCCGGCTTTAGGAGTGATCTGCTCATGCTCGCGCTGGTCTGTGAACACGATCTGCCCGTCGCGGTCAAAGAGGATGAACCTCGAGCTGGTCGTTCCCTGGTCAATCGCCCCGACGTACTTGGGCATGGCCTCAGGCGCCCCGGGGTGGTGTCAGCGGAAGCTGGAGAGCGCTACGTGTCCGGTGGCGATGGCGGTGGCGTCGGTCAACGTCACTTTCGCCCCCAGCTGGTTGCCGCGGGCATGGGTGAGCAGCGCGCGGCCAAACGCGGTCAGCGAGTACTTCAGATATCCGGCCGAGTTGGCGCCCAGCAGCTCCCGGCCGGTAGTGGCTACGGTCTGGTGGCCGGCGGTGATCTTGGTCTTGACGCGGCACGGAGCGGACCCTACGCATTGCGCGAGGATGCCGCCACCGAAACCGCGGTAGACGAACTCCCGAAGCCCGACCAGGCGCAGGCTGCTGCTATGGCCGGCGCTGCGCTGGGGCCCGGCCCCCGTGGTCGCGTAGGGGATCAGATTGAGGAGCGCCGAGGCGCTGCGTCCCGAAAGGTCACGGGTGGTCACGCGAACGAGCAGCCGACGGTAAGGCGCATGGCTCAGCAGCCGGCGCCCCGCCGCCGAGAGCTTGAAGTACAGCAGCCCGCCGCTTGACCCCAGCCGCTCTGGCCCGGTGCTGGAGAGCAACCGGCGTCCAGCCTTGACGGTGAGTGAGAGCTGGCACGCGGTGCCGGTAAAGCAACCCGCGGGCACTCCGGTGGCGCCACGGGCGGGCACGAACAGGCTGTGGCCGTACAGCGTCACGTGGGGCCGGGTGGCCACGGTGGCCGAGGTGCCAAGCACTTGTCCGCTCGAGTCAAGGGCCTGGACCGCGTAGTAGGGAAACGCGCTGCGCTCGGCGATCTTTGTAGTGGCCGCCTTGCGCCGGCTCGCGTCCACGGCGCTCAGGGCGCCGGCGCTGAAGCCACCCATCGTCCGCCAGGACCTGACCCCGCTCACCCCGCGCCAGGACGCGTACAGGGCTACGGGCCCGTTGCTGGTCGGTGAGACCCGCAGGGACGGAGCCGCGGCCGGTGTGGCCGGGACCCCGCTGAACGCCGTGCCCGCGTCCAGATAGTCGCTGTCGATGTTGATGGTCACCGACCCGTAGTGTTCGTTGTGGGCGCCCCGGTACTGGTGCAGGCGCTGGTGCGAGGGCCAGTCGCCACCGGGCAGGTAGGGATCGCTGGTCGTCTTGGCGCCGTTCCAGTCCGCGACCCAGATGTTGTCGGGCTCCGTGTAGGCGGTGCCGTAACGCGACACGAGGTCCGCGATGCCCGAGCCGCCGCTGCTGTAGACGCCCGAGCCGTAGCCATTGACATGCAGCTCGGCAGTCCATGCGGCCAGGAACCTCATCACGGCGCCTGTGTTGGCCGACGTGCGGGCGTAGCCCTCCATGTCGTTGTAGATCGGGTTGCCCGGCCCGATTCCGACCAGCTGGGCTTGGCTGACGGCATCGTCGGCGGCCGCCGTCCCCTGGCTGGCGGCGTGACTGGCGCTGATGGCCGCGCAACCGCAGGAGTTAGAGGGTGCCTGCAGGCCGACGTAGATAGGGATCACGTGCCAGCCGGCGCGAAACTGGGTGGCCGTCCATGTGCTGTTGAGGTTGGGCTGCGCACAGGCGCTGTTGGCACCTCCGATATAGACGCCCAGGGCGCGGTAGGGCGACCGGCCCCACGCCTTCATCTGCGAGGTGCTCGGCGTGGAGCAGGCGTCGAAGCCCGGCCCCGTGTAGACGGTGCCCGCGGTGCGGGGCCTGGCGTGGGCTGCAAATGCGGCGTGGGCTCGGATGGAGGGCCGGCTGTGGGGAGTCCGCGCCAGCGCTCTGACGTGCAGGGCCCGCTTGATGACCGCCGGCGCGTGATCCCAGGTCGCGGTCACCACCACGCCGTGCCCGGAATCCACCACTCGGGTCTGGTGGTCTCCGGAGGGCTGGGCGCCGCCGCTGGGCGCTGAGGCTACACCCGCTGCGAAGGCCACGGCGCGGCGGCCGTGGAGCGGGCGCTGACGAGGACTGACGAGGATCGACTCCGTGCGTCCGGCAGCGTGCGCCGGACAGCGCTGGGTGTGACCCGGTGTGCCCAGATAGACCGCATGGCGGTCAAAGCGCACGCAGACGGTCGAGCCCGGCTGCAAGCGGTAGACCGGCCAGCCCTTGGGCACGGTCAGGCCGTAGCCGCCATAACGCACCGTTTTCAGGGCGGGTGAGGCCTCGGCGGAGCTGTAAAGACCGGTCAGCAGGCCCGCCAAGGCCAGCCCCAGGAACGTGGCGATCCTGGCAAAGATGCGTGTTTGCTGCCCGTTTGTGCCCCTCAGAGCCACGATCACTTCACACCGTAACCCGTCGGGCCAGACGAAGTCGCGCGCTTGCGCAGAACTTATGTGGGCGCCCAGCGGCCCCCGGCGGGGCCGCCTGAGGGTCAGGCCGCGGCGGATGCGGCGAGCGGGAAGCTGACTCCGGTCAGCTCCTCTGAGACCTCCCACAGCCGGCGGGCCACTTGGGCGTCCTGGGCGGCGCCGGCGCGCTCCACCAGCTTGGGCGCGCCGCGCTGCTCCATGAAGCCACTGGGCCCGGCGAAGCTGTTGCCCGGCACGTCGGCCACCGCGGCGTACAGGGTGGGTAGCGCCCCGCCGTGCTCGTCCTGGGCGAGCAGCCGGTTGCCCACGGTCATGAAGATCTCCTGCAACCGGTTCTCTGAGTGGAACTGGAGGTTGGTGGAGGCGTAGCCGGGATGGGCGGCCGTGGCCAGGACCTCTGAGCCGGCTGCGGTCAGGCGGCGTTGCAGCTCGGAGGTGAAGAGCAGATTGGCCAGCTTGGACTGGCCGTAGGCCTTCCAGGCCTTGTAGGGCCGCTGCTCCCATTGCAGGTCGTCGAAGTCGATCTGGCCCATCCGGTGGGCGGTCGAGGAGACGGTTACCACGCGTCCGGTGACGCGCTCCAGCAGCAGGTTGGTGAGCGCGAAGTGCCCCAGGTGGTTGGTCCCGAGCTGGAGCTCAAAGCCGTCGCTGGTCTGCGACAGCGGCGGGATCATGATCCCCGCGTTGTTGATCAGCAGGTCGATCTCGCCCTCCCAGCCCTGGGCAAACTCGCGCACCGAGGCCAGGCTGGCCAGGTCCAGCGAGCGCACGTCGGTGCTGCCGGGCATGCTCGATGCGGCCTGCTCGCCTTTGGCGGTGTCGCGGACGGCCAGCACGACGCGCGCGCCCTTGGCCGACAGGGCTGTGGCCGCGGCGCGGCCGATGCCGCTGTTGGCGCCGGTGATGATCACGGTTCGGCCGGTCTGGTCCGGAATGTCTGAGGCGCTCCATGAAGTAGTCATGGGCAACAATGTAGTCGCCGACCACAATGATGTCAACGTCTACATCGTCCGCTACGCTTCCGGCCGTGAGCACACGCCCCTATCACCATGGAAGCCTGCGGGCCGCGCTGCTGGCCCAGGCCGAGCGCACGCTGCGGGAGGTCGGCGCGGGACAGCTCTCCCTGCGCGAGCTCGCCCGCCAGATCGGGGTCAGCCACGGGGCCCCCCGGCGCCACTTCGCCGATCGCCAGGCCCTGCTCGACGCTCTGGCCGAGGAGGGCTTCGCCCGGCTCGGTGCCGAGCTGCGGGCAGCACTGGACTCCGCCGGAGAGGGGTTTGAGTCACGCCTGCGCGGCGCCGCCACGGCCTACGTCCGCTTCGCCACCGACGACGCCGCGCTGCTCGAGCTAATGTTCGCCGGCAAGCACCGCCAAGGCGCGGGAGCCCTGCACGACGCGGCTGATCGCGCCTTTTCGGTCATGCTCGAGCTGATCGGGCAAGGTCAAGCCGAGCGGGTACTCGAGCCCGGTGAGCCCGAACGCGTGGGGATCCTCCTCTTCGCCACCCTGCAGGGCATCGCGGCTCTGGTCACAGCCGGCATCGTCGACGCCGATCACGTCAACGCGCTGGTCACCGACGCGATCGCGCATTTCGTGCGCGGGTCGCGAGTACTCGTCTAGGCCCCGAGTCCCCGTCTCGGCCCCGATCCTCGGGGTGTGCGCGAATCTGCGGGGTTCTCGGGGCCATAGCGCCGGAGATCTACTAGATGTCCACTGGCGCCGTCCGAGCCCGTAGCGACGCTCCCAGGCTGGCCGCCACCACCAGCGCCAGCCCCAGCACCCCGCGTCCGCTCAAACCCTGACCGAGAACGATCAGGCCGGCGAGGGCGGCCATCGCCGGTTCCAGGCTCATCAGTACCCCGAACACCGGCGCGGCGATGCGGCGCAGCGCCTCGAGCTCGAAGGAGTAGGGCAGCGCCGAGGACAGCATGCCCACGGCCGCCCCCAGGGCCAGGGAGCGCACGGTCAACAGATGCACGCCTCCGGAAAGCACCCCGAAGGGCAGCGCTACCAGGGAGGCAAAGCACATGGCCACGGCCAGGCCGCTACCGCCGGAAAAGCTGCGTCCCACTCGTGCGCTGAGCAGGATGTAGGCGCCCCAGAAAGCGCCCGCCAGGAGCGCGAAGCCGATGCCCAGCGCGCTGATGTGGCCCGTCCCGCCGTGGGTCAGCGCGACGATCCCGGCCGCCGCCAGCGCCACCCACACCGCGTCGATGGCACGCCGAGACCCGGCCACGGCCACGCCGAGGGGCCCGACGAACTCAAACGAGACCGCGATCCCCAGGGGGATGCGATGCAACGAGGCGTAGAAGCTCAGGTTCATCCCGGCCAGGGTCAGGCCGAACAGAGCGACCTGGGTCAGCTGGTGGCGGCGCAGGCGGCTCAGCCGCGGTCGGGCGACGGCAACCAATACGACGCTCGCGGTGACCAGGCGCAGAAGCACCGCCCCGCTCGGGCCCACGGCCGAGAACAGATACGTGGCCACGGCAGAGCCGCACTGCACCGAGGCGATCCCGGCCAAGACCAGCACTCCGGAAGGGGCCCGGGCGAGCAGGCCCGGGTTGGTCGCCCCGCGCAATCGGGCGGCGTCAGTACAGGTGGGCCAGCAGCCGGCGGTCGGCGCGACGGTTGGCGGTGATCGACTTGGTGGCTATCCCGACCTCCTCGATCACGCCGTGCCTGACCTTGAGCACGCCCCGGCTGGGCCCGGCGGGCACCACGTACCAGGCGTTCTTGCCGATCTGCATCGCGTGGCGAGCGTGCAGGCGGCGGGCGACCTTGGCCAGGCGGGTACCCGGCCGCACCCCCTTCAGGGCGTAGCGCCGGTCGGCGCTCAGGACCAGCACGGCCCGGTTGCGCAGGCGCTTGCGGGCGCGATGGGAGATGAACTTCATTTCCTCAGGCGTGGGATAGGCGACTCGGATGCCGTGCGGGGTGAGGCAGAAGTACTCCATGTCCCGGTGACGGCGAATGGAGCTGCGCGAGAAGGCATGACGGACGCGCGCGCGCGTCATGCCCAGCTTGACCAGACCCAGCCTCCGGCCGGCCAGGCGCCCGGTGGCCCGCGGGCAGCCGGGACGGGTGGCGCCAGCGGAGCGGGTACTGGGCCAGGCCCCGTTGGTCACGTGCAGGACGTAGAACCCGGTGCCCCCGTCGGTGTACCAGATGTCATGGCGGGCGACGTCGAAGGCCGGCTGGGACATCGCGTAGTCGCTGTTGGTGTATCCGGTCTCGGTATTCGGCGTGGTCGGCGAGACGAAGTAGCCCACCTCACGCGGGTGGCGCAGCTGAGCAATGTTGAACAGGCGCAGGCCCGAGTCGATGAATGAGCAGGCGACGAGCTTGGGATTGACTCGGCTCGGGATGTTGCAGTAGTGCGCGGCGTAGCCCTGAGCGCCGCTGGCCGTCCCGGGGTCATTGGAAGCGTCGTGATGCTGCTGGGGCTGATTGACCTGGAGGCGCAGGTTGGCGACGACGTAGGGCGCAGCCGGGTTGGCGATATCGATTATCCGTCCCGCGCCAACGGTGTCCTTGCTGGCTTGGGGGTTCAGGGTGCCGGCCGTGTACTCGTCGAACTCGAGCACGTAGGGATGGCCGTTCTCGGTGAAGGGGATCGCGTTCTGGGGGATCGAGGCCGTGTTCCAGGTCAGGCGGCTGATCTCCCGGGCCTGCGGGTGGGGCTTGCGCGCCTGGATCTGGCTGGTGTCGAGAATCAGCATGTCCCCGCCGGTCGGGTCGGCGATGTAGGCCCGGTTGCCGTTGTCACTGAGCGTCATCCCGTGCGAGACGATGTTGCCCTGCCAGATCGCGTGCGGCTGCTTGGGATCTGAGACGTCGATCGCGGTGATCGCCGGCACAGCGGTGGCGGTGGCGTAGAACGTCCGACCGTCGCGCGAGAAGCCGCTCTCATGCCCGTACTTCGCCACCAGCGAGGTCGAGTCCAGCGTGGGGTGCAGGCAGTTGTCGCGCACGTTGTAGATCGAGACCAGGCCGGGCTCGGTGCTCGGGTTGCCGTTGACCGCCGCCAACAAGCCCCGGGCCACGTTGAGATTCAGCGACTCATGCGGCGTCAACATCGGCGGCTGGTTCAGCGTGTCGGTCTGCACCGGATGCGCGGGGTCGGCCATGTTGACCACGGCCACGCCCAGCGAGCGGCCCGCCGGGTTGATGGCGTTGGTGGGGAACAGCAGCGCCGTGTCATAGAAAGCGCACACCCGCCCGTGCGCGTCCACGTAGCGGAAGGTCTTGAAGCCGCCGGAATTGCCCTGATGGGAGACCTGGCGCATGTTGCACCACAGCCCGTGGTCACCGGAGCCCGCGGGAACGCGTCCGTCAACTCCGGGCTGGGGCCGCGATCCGGGTCCGCACCGGGCCAGCGGGGTGGCGACCAGCGGCGGCTCGGCCCGATGCACGATCGGAGCCTTGGCCGGCGTCTGCCCGGTGCCCTGGCCCAACGCGCCGAGATCGTTTAGGCCGTTGCTGCCCTGACCGCTGGGGATCGGCAGGGGCGGCAGGGGCACGTTCACCGCTCCGGCCACCGAAAGCATCGAGACCACAATCGCCACCAGGGCAAACGAACACGCTGCGACCAACAGACGATGCCTACGGCCAGGCGACTTCACGGCGCTCCTTCCCACACCAGCGATCCCGAGCTGACCCTACCAAGCCTTGACCCCACGGTCGGTCAGTCCCACGACGGTGGCGTAAACGGAATGCGTGGCCAAGCTCGTCAGCAGGTACCCCCGCGGCCACCGCCATGGTGGCGGAGTCCGTCCCAGAAGAGGAAACAGGGTCAGCGTGGCGGACATCAGCGTGGCTCCGAATGCGCCCGTGGCCCACGGCTCGCCGACACCGCGGCGCAGCTCTCCGTGCCAGAGACCGAAGGCCGAGCCGTAGCCCCAGCGCAGCCCCAGGCCAACTTCGTCGGTCTCGTGATCGGTGACGTGGTGCAGGTGCAGGATGCTGAGGACGATCTGGCCCGGGACCAGGCTGTCGTCGTAGTCGAGCGGACCTTTGGTCGCAGGCCGCATCCGCCGTTCGATCGCGTAGGCCAGGGTCAGCCCGGCGGTCCCGGCCGCTCCGGCGACGAAGCTGCGCAGTGGCCAGATCACGCGACGCAGGTTAAGCGACAGGGTGATTGCCGGGGAACGCAGTGTGTCCATTTCCGACGCACCGGCTTAATGATTCTTGACGCGGCGCCGAAACCCGGTGGGCATGGGTCGCGTGACCAAAATCATCTGTCTCGTCGCTGCGGTCAGCATCAGCTCGGTGAGCCGGGCGTTGGCCGACGGCTCGGCGGGCTCGGATCCACGCGCGAACTACTCGGCCAGCCAGCTACCGGACGCTTGCAACTCTCCCAACTCGGCCCCCTGTATCGATGCGGCGGTCGGCTACCTGAACCGGGCCCGCGCCAGCTTGGGCCAAGGCCCGTACCACCTGCCCTCCAACTTCAACTCACTGACCGCGGCCGAGCAGGGCTTCGTGCTGGCCAACCTGGACCGGATCCTCTACGGGCTGCCGCCGGTCACCGGCCTGACGGCGGCTCTCAATCGGGACGCCGCCGCCGGCGTCCAGGGCGACGCCGACCCGCACCCCACGGCGGCTAACTACACCGCCTGGACAGCCAACTGGGCCGGCGGCTACGTCAACATGCCGCTCGCCTACGAGGCCTGGATGTACGACGACGGGCCAGGCAGCAGCAACCTCGACTGCACCAGCTCCAACCCCTCGGGGTGCTGGGGTCACCGACATGACATCCTGTGGAGGTTCGACCACTCCGGGCCGCTGGCCATGGGCGTCGCGGTGGGCGCCGACCGAAGCGGTGATCCCGGGTACGCGATGCTGCTCTTCGCGGGCGATGACACCTACCGGCCTAGCTACGTCTACACGTGGGCCCAGGCGGTCGCCGCCGGGGCGCCCAGCGGCACGGACCCGGGGTCGCGTCCGATCTCCGGCGTCATCTCGGTCCCCGTGACCGCCCACGGCCCCGGAACCGTCGGTGACGGCCGAGGCCACTCGTGTCACCGGGCGGCATGCACGTTCCGGGAGCCCGCGGGCCAGCCAGTGCATCTGACCGCTCGCGCGGATCGCCGGGCCCGATTCGTTCGCTGGTCAGCCAGCTGCGCCGGCAAGAGCCGGGGATGCACGACATCCGCCGGTCCGCGCACCAGCGTCGGGGCAACGTTCAGCCGCGCGCGCTAGTTGCCGGTCACCATCGCCTGGCCCACCCGGTGGCGTGCGAGTCGGTGCTCGACGCCACCGTGATGACATGAGCTCCGGCCGCGGTCGCCAAACGACGGCCGGCTAACTCTTGGCGCCGCCGAGCCGTTTGACCCAATCGCGCACGACGTCGGGCCGCTGCTCGGGTATCCAGTGCGCCACCCCGTCGATCCGCTCGACTCCTAGCTGGGGCTGGCCGTCCACCGGACCGGTCGGCAATCCGCGCGTCACTAGGTCTTTAGCGCCGATGACCACCGTCGTCGGCACCTCGAGCTTGGCCCGCGCGTAGCGTCCGCGCACGATGGGCCACAGCTCACGGGACAGGAAGGTCCGGTACATGGCGACACTGACCGCCGGCGGGAGGTGATCGGCGAACTGTGCGACGTCGGACTCCGACAGCCGGTCGCTGCCGCGGCCGGACTGCAGGATCGTCGGGACCATCCGCTTGGCCATCTGCCGCCCCAGCCCCGGCATGCTCACCGGCCCCTGGTAGCTGAGCAGGGCAAGCTGACGGGGATGCCGGGGCGTCCACAGGTGGGGCACGCAGAGCACGAGCATGCGCGCGATGCGCTCCGGCGCTCGCAGCGCGGCCAGAAGGCCGGTCCAGCCGCCCCAATCGTGGCCCACCCAGGACGTCTTCTCAACGCCGAGGGCATCCAG
>JALYZQ010000061.1 GCA_030948805.1 Actinomycetota bacterium
CCCGGGACCGGCCTGCTACGGGCGCGGCGGAGACCAGCCTACGGTGACCGACGCCAACCTCGTCCTCGGCCGGTTGGCCACCGACGCCCCGCTGGCCGGCGGGGTGGCGCTCGACGTGGAGGCGGCGCAGCGCGCGATCGGCGTCCTGGCGCAGGAGCTCGGCCTCCAGACGCGCGCCTGCGCGGAGGGCATCATCCGCGTGGCCGACGCCGAGATGGTCAGGGCGCTGCGCGTGGTCACGGTCCAGCGCGGGATCGATCCGCGTCGCTACGCGCTGCTGGCCTTCGGCGGCGCGGGGCCACTGCACGCCGCGCACATCGCCCAGGAGCTGGGCATCGAGAAGATCGTCTGCCCCCGTGCCTCCGGGGTGCTGGCCGCCCTGGGCCTGGTCGTCTCCGCCCGGCGGCGGGATGTGCAGCGCAGCGTGTTCCTGGCCGGCGACACCTTGACCAGGTCGGCCATCGCTGCCCTGACCGAGGAGCTGGGCGCCCGGGCTCGTGATCAGCTGGGGGACTCGCAGGCCCAGCTGACCGCCGTCTATGAGCTTCGCTACCGCGGGCAGGCCTTCGAGCTGGCCGTGAGCGGTGCGCTAGACGCCGATCCCGATCAGCTGCGGGCGGACTTCGAAGCCCAGCACGAGGAGCGCTACGGCTATCGCGACGGCGAGCAGGAGCTCGAGCTGGTCACCCTGCGAGTGTCGGCGGCCGGCCCGGGAGCCGACGTCGCGCTGGGCGCCGCCGAGGATGACCTGCAGCGACTCCGGCGCCGAGCCACGCTGGACGGCGAGGAGTCAGAGCTCGACGTGCTCCGCGGCTCCCTCGGCCCCGGGACCAAGATTCGCGGCCCGGCCGTGGTTGAGCTGCCCGAGTCCACGCTGCTGGTCGCGGCCGGCTGGTCGGGTCAGGTCGACGACCAGGGCACGATCTCCCTGACCAAGGGCCCGGCTGAGGGGTCGGCTGAGGACTGATGGATCCGGTCGAACTCCAGGTGCTGACCGGCGCCCTGCACGCCGTGTGCGAGGAGATGGGTGCGGTCCTGATCCGCTCCGCTCACTCGGCCAACATCAAGGAGCGTCGTGACGCCTCCACCGCGCTGTTCTCGCCGTCGGGGGAGATGGTCATGCAGGCCGAGCACATCCCGGTGCATCTGGGCGCGATGCCGGCCGCAGTGGCCGCGGTGCTCGACGAGGATCACGCCCCCGAGCGCTCCTGGATCCTCAACGATCCCTACCGCGGCGGTACCCACCTCCCCGACATCACGGTGATCACGCCCGTGTTCGTGGAGGACAGCACCCGCGGCGCGGATGGTCGGTTGATTGCCTTCGCCGCCAACCGGGCCCACCACGCCGATGTGGGCGGCCCCACGCCGGGTTCGATGCCGGCCGACAGCACCACCCTGGCCGACGAGGGCGTGGTGATCGAGCCGCGGGTGCTCGACGAGGAGGCGATCTCCGAGGTCAGCGGCCAGATGCGGCGGCCCGATCAGCGCCGAGCTGACCTGCGAGCCCAGCTGGCCGCCGGGCGGGTGGGAGCCCAGCGCATGGCTGAGCTTGCCCGGCGCGTGGGCACCGACGCTCTGCAGGAGGCCTTCGCCGAGGTCCTGGACTACGCCGAGCGGCGGATGCGGGCCAGCCTGCGTGAGCTCAGCGACGGCGAGCACACGGCTCAGGATCTGCTCGAGGCTCGGGAAGGCGACCTGCCGATCGCCTTGCGCGCCACGGTCCGCGAGGACACGCTGATCCTGGACTTCGCCGGCTCGGCCGATCAGCACGAGGGCAACCTCAACTGTCCGGAGGCCGTGACCCGCTCGGCCTGCTACTTCGCGGTCCGCGTGCTGACCGATCCTGACATTCCTGCCAACGCGGGCGCCTACCGACCGATTGACGTGCGCGCCCCGCAGGGCAGTCTGCTCAACGCCCGGTCCCCCGCGGCCGTGGTGGGCGGCAACGTCGAGACGTCCTCACGGGTGGCCGACGTCGTGCTGGCCGCCTTCGGGCATGCCCTGGGGCAGGGCACGATGAACAACTTGACCCTGGGCGACGAGGAGGTCGTCTACTACGAGACGATCGGCGGCGGCCAGGGGGCCTGCCACGACACCGACGGGCCCAGCGGCGTGCACGTGGCCATGAGCAACACCCTGAACACCCCGGTTGAGGCGCTGGAGCTCGAGTTCCCGCTGCGCATGGTGCGCTACGAGCTGCGGCGCGGCTCAGGCGGCGCCGGCGCCCACCGCGGCGGTGACGGGGTGGTTCGCGAGCTCGAGGCCCTGGCCCCCCTGCACTACTCGCTGATCACAGAGCGTCGCCGTCACCCTCCCCCCGGCGCGCAAGGGGGCCAGCCCGGGGCCTGCGGACGAAACCTGCTCGACGGCCAGGAGCTTGAGCCCAAGGCGATTGGCGAGCTCGAGCCCGGCCAGCGGCTGCGCATCGAGACCCCAGGCGGCGGCGGCTTCGGCCAGCCGCCATCATCTCGGTCATGAGCTCGCGCGTCGCCTTTCTGGGTCTGGGGATCATGGGCTCGCGGATGGCCGCCAACCTGGCCCGGGCCGGCTTCGCGCTCCGGGTGTACAACCGGACCGAGGCCAAGGCGCAGGCGTTCTGCCGCCAGCACGGTGCCGAGCTGGCGACCACGCCCGCCCACGCCGCCGCGGACTGCGACTTCGTGATCACCATGGTTGTGGACGCCGACCAGGTCAAGGAGCTCCTGCTCGGCTCCGACGGCGTGGCCTCCGGAGCCCAGCCGGGCACGCTGTGCATCGACTGCTCGACGATCGGACCGTCCGCCACGCGGGAGCTCGGTGAGCGCCTGGGCCAGCGCGAGCTGATGCTGCTAGACGCTCCGGTGACCGGGTCCTCGCCCAAGGCCCAGGACGGCACGCTGACCTTCATGGTCGGGGCCAGCGACGACGAGTTTCACCGCGCGCGCCCCGTGCTCGAAGCCATGGGCGAGCTGATCGTCCACGCCGGCCCGCGGGGGCACGGCCAGATGGTCAAGGTGATCAACAACGCCGTCGCTGCGGCCAACGCCTCGGTGCTCGGACAGGCCCTGGTGGTGGGGGCGCGGGCCGGGCTGGACCTCGACGCGCTGGTAGCGGTCATGGCCGCCGGATCAGGGGGATCGGCGATGCTCGACCTCAAGGCCGGGCCGATGCGTTCCCACGACTACTCGACGCTGTTCAAGCTCGAGCACATGCTCAAGGACGTGCGGCTGTGCCTGGAGGAGGGCCAAGCTCTGGGGGTGCCCTTCCCAGCCGCCGCCGACGTGCGCGAGGTTCTCACCGCCGCGCTGGGCCGCGGGCACGGTGAGGATGACTTCGCGGCGCTGATCGAGGCGCTCGAGGGGCTGGCCGGAATCCGTCTCTGACCGTCCCAGGGGACTACACCGCCGTAGCTTGGCCGCCCCCGGGGCGGTATAATACCCCGTGTTTACAGGGATGTTTGGCGATTTCACGCTTCTGGCATACAATCGTCGGCGTCCCGTTACGGACGTTGCAAATCTGCGCGTGCGGGACGGACCGGAACTGTAAATTCGTCCCCCCCCTTTATTTTCCTATGCCGATTGCTTTTAAAGAATGGGCCGTCACTGTGCGGGCGCTCGCCGAGGGCGAGCAACTTTTGACTCTGCGCAAGGGCGGCATTCGTGAACCCGAGAAGCACTTCAAGCTCGACTACGAGCGCTTCTTCCTGTACCCGACGTTCGACCACCAGCGGGCCGACCTGGTCCGCGAGTCCCACCGCCCCGAGCTCTCCCGCGCCCTCGAGGAGGGTGTCTGGAGCGACGGCGAGCCCCACCCCAATGCGCTGCACCGCGGCGATGAGATCTCCCAGCCCGACCGGGTGCGGATCCGGGCCTGGGCCGAGGTGGCCGCTCACTTCACGGTCAAGGACCGGCGTGCCGTCGACGCCCTGTCGCCGTTCTACGTCTGGACGCCGGACTACGCCGAGAAGCGCCTGGCCTGGAAGCGCCGCCATCCGCTGCACGTCATCCTCCTGCGCACGTATCGCATCCCTCGGCCGGTCACGGTCAAGGTGCGCGACGAGTACGGTGGCTGTCGCTCATGGCTGGAGCTGACCCGCGAGCTTCCCTTCGAGGGCACCCCGGTGCTCTCCGACGAGGAGTTCGATCGCGCGTCGGAGGAGATCGCTTCGATCGCCTCTGACCGCCAGCCGGTCCTCGTCTGAACTGCCCTAACTCTGAGGCGCCCCGATGGCCTGGGTCGAATCCGACCATGCGGGCTTTCGGGCGCGCCACAGCGAGTCCGATACCCGAGACGCCCGGCGTGTCCTGGAGTCCCTGGAGCTGGCGCAGCTGCGGCTAGCCGAGCTGTTTCCCCGTCAGGTGGCCGAGGTCACGGCCGTCCTGCACGGCAGCGTGACCTCGCTGGCCTTCACCAACCCGACCCTGCCGCTCACCTGGCTGATGACCGCCCCGGCCGCGCGGCGCTATGTGGCCGGGTGGGCGACCAGCAACGAGCTACACGTGCTCGCCCCGGCGGTCCTGCGAACCCGGGCCTCCAACGTCTCGGGCTCACGCGAGATGCTGGGTCTGAGCGCCGCGGCTCTGTACGCCCGACGGGTAATCATCGAGAACACGACGCAGCTGCGCTCGGTGATGGGCGCGCTGCGCCTGCGCCGTGAGCTGCGCTGGGCCTGGCTGCTAGAGGGCAGCGCGCGCTGGTTCGTCGGTCAGACCGAGCATGCTCGGCCCGCCATAGCCCGGCGCCTGCACGAAGGCTCGCGGCCCAGCTTCCCGCCCGGAGTCCGGGACGCGGCCTTGCTCGGCGGGACGGTGATCGATCTACTGGTCCGCGAGGAGGGTGAGGAGGCTGCCGCGCGCTTGGCCACCCGGCTTCACCCCCAGGGCCCCCGCGCGGCGATCTCGCAGGCCTTCGGCGATCGGCCGCTGAGCCGAACCGAGGACGCGTGGCGCTCGCACCTGCGGCGCCTGGCCGGCGCGCCCTAGCCCGTTGGCCTCGCGTCTTCGCACCTGCCCCCGCTCCCCGGCCTGAGGGCCCTGGCCTGCCCGGCTGGGGCGACCTCAATCGACCTCGATCGGTCACTCGGGGCCGGTGGGGAGGATAGGGCGCCTATATGGTGCCTGACGTCCCAACCCCCCGTCCCCACACCCAATCGAGGTCGATTAGGGTCACAGGTCGCCGGGAGCGAGCGACCTCAGGGCCGGATCAGCGGACTGGCGAGCGAGCGACCTCAGGGGCGAATCAGCTGACTGGCGAGCGAGCGACCTCAGGGCCGGATCAGCTGACTGGCCAGCCAGACGACCAGCGCGCCCACGGCCAGCGCCACGATGAGCCCGGCCAGGAGGCGGGCGGGCACGACCACCGGCTCAGCGCGGTCGGGCGAGATCAGCTCGGCCTGCATCAGCACCTCCCGGGCGGTGGGCAAGCCGCTCACCGAGACCAGGATGTCACGAGGTCCCCCGGCTAGGTAGTCAGGGACGTCGAAGCCCGCGGTGCGGCGCAGCATGCTGGGCACGCCCTCCTCGAGCAAAAGCCCCTGGATGAACTCGGCCTCAGCCTGGTTTCGGGCCCAGGCGACCCGGACCAGCTGACCTTCGCCGAGCTGGGGCTTGACCTTGCGCGCCCGCCGGTGGCGCTCGGAGGTCGGCACCGCCGGCTGGCCCGAAGGCTCGGGGACCAACGGCAGTGAGCACCGCGGGCAGAAACGCTCGGGGGAGGAGAATCGGCAGCCGCAGCCGGGACAGACAAGCTCATCGAGCCTGCCTGACGACCGGCGCATCAATCGATCTCAAGCTCGGCGTCGATCACCTTGCCGTCGCGGATCTCGTAGGCCTTGATCTCGGGCTCCGAGACCGCCAGGCCCACTATCACGTACAGGGCGTCGGGATAGAAGGCCAGGTTGATGTCGGTCTGTGATGGGTACGGGGCGGTGCGGGTGTGGGAGTGGTAGATCGCTCCCAGGTCAAGCCCCTCGTCGTCGATCGCCATCTGGATTCGGTACTGCTCGGCACCGTCGATCTCATAGCGCAGGGGGCTGGCGGCGGCGTTGCGCGCCCGGTAGACCTTGACCGCCTGTCCGTCGTCGGCTGCGATCATTCCGCAGCACTCGTTGGGGGCGTCAGTGAGAGCGTGGGTGACCATCTGGTCCAGCAGCTGGCGGGAGATCCGCATCGCGGAAGGCGAGGCTAGCAGCGCCCGGCTCGCTGCTCCGCCGCCGCGCCGGCGCCAACCCACACGCTTCTCAGGCGCTCAGCGGATTCCCTGAACGAATCCGTAGGGCACCGCGTTCTGGGCCCGTCCGGGGTTGAGGGCCAGGCCGATCAGCGCTTCGTGCTGGGCTTCGCTGGCCATGATCTGCGCGGCCAGGGTGATGAGCCGCCGTTCAGTCAGCTTGGTCAGAGCCACGTAGTAGGCGCCTACCGACACCTGCTCCAGAGCCAGGAGCAAGAACAGCGCATCGCGGCTGCCCTGTAACTGGCCCAGCCGGCCCCCAACGTGGTGCCGGGCCAGGTCCCGGTTGGCCTGCTTGATGCTCGCGGGCGGCGCCGGTGGCGTACCTCCCAACCGCCTCAGCTCCGCCTCCAGCAGGTGGACGTGGGCCTGCTCGTGGCCGTGCAGCGGGAGCAGCAGGCGACGCGCCCGTGGCCTCAGCAGCGAGGCCGAGAGCACGTGCTCGTAGCAGTAGACCACCAGCAGCTCGACCCTGAGCAGCCGATGAAGGCGGTAGGCGGGAGCCTCCGGCGCGGTCGTGACCCCGGCGGCGTGGGCCGCTCCAGGCGCGAGCAGAGTGCTCGTGACGGCAGCGCCCGCCCCGGCCACCAGGAGCTCGCGCCGGGTCGGGACGCGCGCCGCAGCCAGGCCGCCGGTCCCTGCCCGGTCACTCACGTCCGGTCACCAGCGCTGACCGCGTCGGGGGCTTGCCCTGGAAGAGTCGCACGATGGCGATGTGCTGGGCGTCGCTGGACAGGATCGACGCCGTGGCTGCTCGCACCGGGCCGGGCGACAGCTCTGGTATGGCCGCCAGGTAGGCCGCTATCTGGGTGCGCTCGAGCTCGTGTAGGAGCGTGAGCAGCTGATCGGCGCCGGCCGGGTGGCCGATGTCGTAGCTGGCCGCGCGTGGCGCGGCGTGGCCGCCGGCGGCCTTGATCAGAGAGAGGAGCTGGCCGGTGTGCTCAAGCTCCTCGTTGAGCAACTGCCGGACGACCTTAACCTGGGCGCGGCGCAGTAACGGGATCCCGGCGGTGTAGGCCGCCACGGTGCGTCGCTCGAGCTCCAGCAGTCGGCTGAGCAGCTGCACATCGGCCAACCGGACCGCTGACGCGGCGCGTTTGACCGCGTTCTGGGTCGATTGGCCGGTGCCGCAGCCCACCAGCGCCACACCCGAGAAGGCAGCCAGCGCGGCGCCTGTCTGCTTGAGGAGGGCCCGGCGCTGGGCCCCCTCGGAATCACTCACCACCAGACGGTGGATTCCAGGTTCTCGATTTCCTCGATCGGGCGGGTGTACAGGCCGGAGGACAGGTACTTCCAGCCGTCGTCACAGACGACGAAGACCACGTTGCCCTCGTCGAGCTCACCGGCGATGCGCACTGCGACCCGGGCGATCGCCCCCGAGGAGACGCCGGCGAACAGGCGCTCCTCCTCCATCAGCTTACGGGTGAAGACGATCGCGTCGTGGTTGGTAACGAAGATCTTGCGGTCCAGCAGGCTGAGATCGATGATGGGTGGGATGAAGCCGTCGTCCAGGGAGCGCAGCCCCTGCACGGGCTCTCCCTGCATCGGCTCGGCGGCGACGATCTTGACCTCGTCACCCAGCTCCTCCTTGAGCCGTCGGCCGTTGCCCATGAGCGTCCCGCCGGTGCCCAGGCCGGCCACGAAGGCTGAGACCTCGTCCAGCTCCTCGAGGATCTCCAGCGCCGTGCCCTGGTAATGGGCGCGGGGATTGGCCTCGTTGCCGTACTGATAGGGCATGTAGTAAGAGGCATCCTTCTCGGCCATGTCCAGCGCCATCTCAACCGCCCCGTTGGAGCCCTTGGAGCCCTCGGAGTAGACGATCTCGGCGCCGTACATACGCAGCAGCTCGGTGCGCTCCGGGGTCACGTTTTCGGGCATCACGACCTTGACGTCATAGCCCTTGCGGCCGCAGATCATGGCCAGGGAGATACCGGTGTTGCCCGAGGTCGGCTCAAGGATCGTTTGCCCGGGCCCGATCAAGCCCCTGTCCTCGGCGTCCTCGATCATCGCCCGGGCCACCCGATCCTTGACCGAGCCGGTCGGGTTGTGTGACTCCAGCTTGGCCCAGATCCTCACGCCCGGCTTGGGACTCAGGCGCTTGAGCTCGATCAGCGGCGTATGCCCGATCGACTGGACGATGTCGCCGTAGCGCCCTCCGCAGGGCTTGTTCTGCAGGCTCTCGGCGGCCATTGCTTTACGAAGTGTAGCGGGGTGAGCGAGCCCGGACCGCAGCTCTCAGAGCTGGAAGCGCGGCTCGGCCCAGACGACCGCTGCTGCCGCCATCCGCGTCCGTCGGCTAGCGCGCGCCGCCAGCCATCGCCGGCAGGATGACCAGCGTGTCGGCGGCGCTGACGGCGGTGTCCAGGCCAGCCAGGACCCGCACGTCCTCGTCGTTGAGATAGACGTTGACGTAGCGGTTCAGGTCACCGTCGGCGGAGAAGAGCTGGGACTGGGTCTCGGGGTGGCTGTCGACGACCGAGCGCAGGATCTCCCCGACCGAGGAGCCGTCGGCGTCGAGCTCCTTCTCGCCGCCCACGGCAGGCCGGAGCACAGGGGGAATTCGAACCGTCGCCATTAGTGCGCCCCGGCGCAGAACGCCTCGTAGTCCGGGAACACGCCCAGCTCGTCGTCGGAGATTTCTTCCGGATCGCGGGAGCAGATCGGGCACTTCGGATCGCGCCGGACCTTGACCTCGGTCACCCGAGCGGCCAGCGCGTCGTACATGAGCAGACGACCGACCAGCGGCTCACCCTGTCCGAGGATCAGCTTGATGACCTCGGTCGCCTGCAGCAGACCCATCGTCCCCGGCAGCACGCCCAGGACTCCGTTGGCTCCGCAGGACGGAGCCAGCTCGGCCGGCGGCGGAACGGGGAACAGGCAGCGGTAGCACGGCCCGTCGTAGGGCATGAATACCGAGAGCTGGCCCTCAAAGCCCAGGATTGCCGCTGACACGACCGGGATCTTCAGCCGCACCGACGCGTCGTTGAGCAGATAGCGGGTGGGGAAGTTGTCCAGTCCGTCAACCACGATGTCGTAGTCGGGCAGGATGTCCATGATGTTCTCGGCCCCGAGGCGGACGGCGTACTTCTGGACCTTTACATCGGGGTTCAGCGCCCGGATCGTCTCCTCGGCCGAGTCGACCTTGGGCATGCCAACGCGCTCGGAGGAGTGGATCACCTGACGCTGCAGGTTGGACACGTCGACCGTGTCGTCGTCCACTATGCCCAGCGTTCCCACCCCGGCGGCGGCCAGGTACAGCGCGCTCGGGGAGCCCAGACCGCCCGCCCCCAGCAGCAGGACCTTGGCGTCGAGCAGCTTCTGCTGACCCTCGATCCCGACCTCGGGCAGCAGCAGGTGCCGGGAGTAGCGATCCCGCTGCTCGGCGGTCAGCGACCTTGACTGCTGGACGTCGTAGCCGCGGTCCTTCCACAGCGTGATCCCGCCGGTCATCGACTCGACGTTCGCGTAGCCCAGATCCTCGATCAGGGTGCGAGCCGCCCAAGCCGAGCGGTTACCCGACTGGCAGTACAGGATCACGTGCTGATCGCGGTCGGGGGCCGCGCCCTCGATCCGAGACTCCAGGTAGGACTTTGGGACGTGCTTGGCGCCAGGGATGTGTCCGGTCGACCATTCCTCGGCCTCACGGACGTCGATCACCACCGCGCCGTTGGAGACCTGCTCACGCACGACCGCCGGGTCGACCTCGTCGATCCGACTCTTGATCTGGCGGAGAACTTCGGCTCCGGACGGGCTCATCGCTCAATACTCCTCAAAGGCGGTCTGCTTTCAAT
>JALYZQ010000018.1 GCA_030948805.1 Actinomycetota bacterium
GTCAGGGTTTCTGCACCGGCTAAACGCCCCTCCCGAAGCCCCTCGGCGCGTCCGCTATACGGTGATCGCAACCCGCTACGACGAGGTCGCCACTCCCTACACGACAGCATTCCTGGCCGGATCCAACGTAACCAACATCCTGCTTCAACAGCAGTGCCCCGAGGATCTCATCGAGCACACTGCGATCAGCTACGACTCAATCGCCCTACACGACGTCCTCAACGCGCTCGACCCCAGGCACGCCACCCGGGCCACCTGCAAGCCCATCCTCCCGTTCGTCGGCGGCTAGCACCTCGCAGGCGCGAAGGTGTGCCTATGCCGCATCTTGCAGCGCTCGACGTCCTGACCTAACGCTCGGCCCGCTTGGCCGAAGCCGGATTCGCCGGAGCCAATCGGCGCGAGGCAACGGACGTGTCAGCATCTCCGTTATGCCGGGGTCAACGCAGAGTGAGACGGGGCTCGGCCGTAGGGATGAGCCAACGGCTGACCGCCTGATCGCCTTTCTGGAGGCTGAGGGAGCGAGCCGGTACGGCCATGGTGCTGGCCGGAGCCTCCTCGATCATCTGGTGGGGACCTACGAGATCGCCGGCCGTTGGGAGCAGCCGCCCTGGTTGCAGCATGCGGCTCTGATCCACAGCGTCTACGGGACGGAGAGCTATCGGCCCCAGCTCATCCCGTGGAGCCGGCGAGATGAGGTGATCGCCCTGGCCGGCGAGCAGGCCGAGCGCCTGGCCTATCTCTTCGCCGTCACCCCGCGCCGCGGCCTCTTCGCAGGAACTCACCGGTGGACCCGCGGGCTGGTCACGGCGTCGAGCGAAAGCACCGGCGAGATGTCTGTGGCGCCGCCGGCCACCGGAGACGAGCTAGATGGGCTCGTGCTCCTGCACCTGGCCAATCTCGCCGATCAGGCCCAAGCCTCCGACGGCTCGCCTGGCACGTGGCTCGTCGACCTTCGCGACCTGGCCGAGGTCGTGTTCGACAGCAACGCCGTGACCCCACCTCTGTTCATCGCCACCCTCGCGGGGTTCTCCAAAGCCGACGAGTCTGCCTGCCGCGCCGCCTACCGGGACGCCCTGGCACAGAGCGATCCGGCGCCGCGTGCCGAGCGGCTGACCATGGCCGCCGCCATCTGTCCGGTGGTGGCCGAGCCCTGCGTGTGGATGGCGTACGAGGCAGGGTGCCGCGGGGATCTGATGGCGGCCCATGAATGGGCACGCACGGCGCAGCAACGCCTGCTCAGACTCGGTGCCTCCTGGGACAAGCGCCTGCGGTTTGACGAGTGGCGCACGGTGATCACGGTGCTCGGCGGCAACATCAGGGAGCGACCGGACGCCGCCACCGCCACCGCCGGCGATCCCCGGGCGCTTTACGACGAGCTGGTCCATGCCGACGGCGGCCGGAGAGCAGCGGCCGAGGCGCCGCCGGTCAACGCGCATCCCGATCCGGCCAACGCCATCGCACGATTCCAGCGCTACATGGGCATGCTGGCTGACGCGACGACGCCGGAGGGGCGCCTGCTGTACCCCGACCTGGATCGCCGGCCGTGGTGGGAGCCCGGGGCGTGTGGGCTGGCCGTCGAGCTTGAGTCGCATTTTGCCGAGATCCGCCAGGAGGTGCTGGCGCTGGACCCGTCACGCTTCACGCCCGAGAGCGAACGGATTCGCCGCACCGGCGATTGGGACGTCGCGTTCTTCTACGAGCGGGGGCGCCGACACGACGAGGTCTGTGAGGCGTGTCCGGTGACGACCCGCGTGATCGAGGGCGATGGCGCGCTGCGGACCGCCGCCGGGCTCATCTATGTATCTAGGATGCGGCCCGGAACGCACATCGAGGCTCACCGCGGCCCGACAAACCTACGAGTGCGCTGCCATCTGGGGATCGCCATCCCCGGCGGCGACTGCGCGATCCGGGTGGGGGATGAGACGCGGCCCTGGAGCGAGGGAAGCTGCGTGGTCTTCGACGATTCGTTCGAGCACGAGGCGTGGAACCACACCGGCGAGGATCGGATCGTCCTGATCGTCGATCTCTGGCACCCGAGCCTGTCAAGCGCCGAGATTCATCTCCTCTCAGGGCTGCATCGGTACGCCGCCGGGTATGCCCGACGACTTGATCGCTATTGGACGGTCAACGCGGCGGCTCGTCGTGAGGGCCCGGGGGCCTGACCCAGAGCTCAGAAATCGCCGCCCCCGAAGTCCCCGCCGTCTCCGCCGAAGCCTCCGCCGTCTCCGCCGTCGCCCCAGCCGCCCCCGTCTCCGCCGTCGCCGTCGCCATCGCCGTCTCCGTCTCCGTCACCGAAGAGGCCACCGACCATCTCCCCGCCCAAGCCCAGGCCGGCACCCAGAGCCGAGCCCACCAGCAGGGTCGAGAGCAGTGAGCCGCCACCGAAGCCATTGAAGTACCCGCCCATCATCGGGCCAAAGTGGCCGGGCGCGTTCCAGTAATCAGTCGGGCGCCCGTTTACGGCCACCTGCCGTCCGTGGGGCGCGAAGCCGTCCCTGATCCGAGTGGCGTCGGCGGCGCAGGCGGGGACCGGTCGCTGGGCGCCGTTCGGGGGCGCCCACTCGATGTCCTCAGTGGAGGGCCCGTGGCGCGGGTCAAAGAAACACGGCGCCCGACGCTCCGGCGGCGGCCGACCCTCCAACAGCGCCTTGGCGTAGGACATCGCAAACCGACCCTCCTCTAGGGTCTCGCTGACCGGGGCCAGATCTTCCGGTCGCCGTGCGCCATCGAAGATCTGACTGGCCCGCTGATAGGCCTGCAACGCTTGTTCGTAGCGGTCCTTGGCCTCTTGAGTGACGCTGGGCATCGCGATATCGACATCCAGTGCGCGGATGTCCTCACCGAGCGCGACCAGGTCGTCCTGAGCCGCGGACCGGACCTCGTCCCACTCACGCTCGTGCCGGAGCTTGTGACCGAAGAAGGGCACCTCCCGCACGATACGAGGTCAGCCGGGCGCGCGCGGTGCCCCCATCGCCTCACAATCAATCCAGAACGGCGTCGTACACCTCATCAGCGGCTGTGGCCATTACGCGCGTGGCCATCTCGGCCTTCATCGTCGTAAGCCGGCTCTCGGCAGCGGCGGACCGGTCCTCTTGCCTCGTGAGGTCGATGAACTCCTCACTTACGAAGCCCTCGCGCAGCGCCAACGTCACCGTGCTCTTCCGGTGATGCAGGCGAAACACGAACCGCTCACGGGCTCGTCCGTACTCGGGGCGCGCCAGCTCGTAGTCAACGACATACCGCTGCTCGCTAACGGCGCGGGTGACAAGCTCAATAGCGTCCCGCGCGCCAGGACCACCGAACGCGGTCTCGATGACGATCGCGCGACGCTCCAGCCGCCGGTCGCTGTCGAGCAACGGCAGTGCGCGCTCGAGCACCTTGAACGCGTGCGCCACGCCTCCCGGCGAGGCGCCTCCGTGGTAGTTGAGCATCTCCTCAACCGAGAACGAGACCTCACGGTCGGCATCGAGGACCACGAGGCGATCAGGTGCCACCGAGGCGAGGCTACTGCCTGATCAAGTCACCCCGTGCGGGAAGCCCCAGATCCGTCTTCTACGTCGTGGCTGGGGCCGGCTTGGGCTGTATCCACCGTGAGGTGCAGGGGATCTTGCTGAGATCACAGCGGTCTGAGTAGGCGCTGGCGATCTCGGTCACCTCGGTGAGGAGGTCATCTTGGAGCCGGATTGGGTTTAGACCGAGCTGGAGTAGATGGTCGTTTTGGACGAACAGCTCGTTCTCGGCGGCTTCCTTGCGTGGGTTGTCGACGTAGTCGATCTCGGCGCCGGTCAGGGTCGAGACCAGCTTGGCCAGATCCACGACGCGGTGACACTCGGTCATCTGGTTAAACACGCGCACGCGCTCACCATGCTCGGGCGAATTCTCGATCGCCAGCTCAATGCAGCGCACCGTGTCCTGGATGTGGATAAAGGCCCGGGTCTGACCTCCGGTGCCGTGCACGGTGAGCGGATAGCCGACCGCGGCCTGCATGAGAAAGCGGTTGAGCACCGTGCCGTAGTCCCCGTCGTAGTCAAAGCGGTTGATCAGCCGTTGATCCAGCCGTGTCTCGGCGGTCTGGGTGCCCCACACGATCCCCTGGTGCAGGTCGGTGACTCGGGTGCCGTCGTTTTTGTTATAGAACGCGAACAACAGCTGATCCTGGGTCTTGGTCATGTGATAGACGCTGCCCGGATTGACCGGGTAAAGGATCTCCTGCTCGATCTCTGAGCCCTCGTCGGTATCGATGCGGACGCGCAGATACCCCTCGGGAATCTTGATCCCAGCCGTTCCATAGCCATAGACACCCATCGTGCCCAGATGCACAACATGACTGTCCAGGCCGGCTTCGACCAAGCCCGCCAAAAGGTTATGGGTCGCGCTGACGTTGTTATCCACGGTGTAGCGCTTATGCCACGAACTCTTCATCGAATAAGGAGCCGCGCGCTGCTCAGCGAAGTGCACAACGGCATCAGGCTGATACTCGATCAACAGATCAAGCAGCTCCTGATAGTCCTTGGCCACATCGAGCCGATGATGGGAGATCTCACGCCCGGTCAACTCGCGCCACGCCTCCAGACGCTTACCGATCGGCCTGATCGGCGTCAGCGAGTCAGCCTCAAGCTCCACGTCGGCGTTGCGGCGAGCCAGGTTGTCCACGATGACGATCTCATGGCCACGCTCAGAAAGGTGCAGAGACGTGGGCCACCCACAAAAGCCATCCCCACCCAGAATCAAGATCCGCAACGCGTCTTTCCTTTCATTGCCTAGTCGATCGCTCGCGGCCCGTTTGACTTAGGTTGTGGGACGCCAGCGTTCACTGCTTGGTCACGATCCGTAGTCGACGACCGAGGAGAATTTAGCGTTCCCGTCGAGATTGGTCGCTCCCAGCCCGTGGTTCGGCCCGCAATTTCAGCACCATCTCCCGGGCTGGAATGGTAGTGGCCAGCGCGGTTGTCACGCTCGACCCCAGGGTGGGCGCCCGGCGGCAGGAGGCATACCTAGTGCCAGACGAAGGTCACAGTGGCGGCGGGCGGAAGGCTCCAGGAGAGGAACCTGTGGCGGTACTCGAGCGCAAAGCTGATCCGTGCGCTCGAGTGGTTGTAGGCCACGAGCACCTTGGTGCCATCGGGGTTCAGGAAGGCGACGTCGTCCAGGCCGGACGTAACGCCGCGGAGGGGCGGAGCGAAGTCCTGCACTGGCCTGGCCGAGGCGATGCGCACCGCACCCGGGGCCACGAACTTGGAGAGCTGTCCGAGCTGGTAGTAGCTGCGCCCGTAGCGAGCGGTGTGGGTGGTCTCAGACACGGTGACGAGGCCGCGACAGCCGCGGCAGCCGTGGTTGGGCGCCTGGACGGGGCCGCCCGCGGGGTCCAGTGCGAGATTCCACAGCTGGACGGCGCTGGCCCAGTTACGGGTTGCGTCGATGGCCGCCTCGGCGGGGGCGTAGGGGATTATCCCCGGTGAGCATTCCGAGACGATGAGGTTCTCATTGGGGTAGGCGGCGTGCAGGGCGCTCATGCTCCCCAGCCCCTGGTAGCAGTGAAAGGCCAGCCCGGCCAGGGCGGCGCGAGCGGTACTCCGGAGGAGCAGCTCGGCATCGGCCAGTGACGTGTCATCGAGGCCAAAGATCTTGGTGTGCAGATGGGCCGCGCGCAGAGCGGGCACGAGAAACCGGGTCGTCCAGGGAGCGGAGTCCGCGGGCAGAAAGGCGGCTCCGGGCCACGGGGAGAGCGACCGAGGTTCGTTCATCGGTGTCACGGCGTCGATGGACACGCCCTGATGGGTGTAGGCGCGGATGAACTTGACAAAGTAGTGAGCCAGGGCTCCGTAGTCCCGGGGCAGGACCGTTCCGGCCAGGAACTCGTTGTTGAAGGCGTCGTTGGCCTTCATCCAAGGTGGCGGGCTCCACGGGCTGGCCAGCGTGCTCACCGTGGGATTCATCAGGCGCATCTCACGCAAGGCGGGAAGGATGTAGGCCTGGTCGTGAGTGATTGAGAACTGACGCAGGCCGGGATCGGTCTGTCCGGGCGCTAGGTCGTCATAGCTGTATGGGGCTCCGAGGGCGGTGAAGTCAGTAGCCCCCATCGGTATGCGCACGAAGTTGAGATGAATGCCCGCAGGGCTGAACAACGCGCGCATCGTCTTCAAGCCCGCCTGAGGAGTCAGCTGGTTGTGGAGCAGCCAGGCCGAGCTGTCCGTCATCGAAGCCCCAAACCCGGTCATCCGCTGGTAGGTGAGGGAGTCGATGACCGGTATGACGACTGAGGCCGCGCCTGGGCCGCGGGTGAATCGCCGGGGGCGCATCCGGGTCAGGTGCTTGCTCAAGCTCTGGGTCGTCTCGTAGACCTGAGCCACTGTGGGCAGCGGCACAGGTCTGCGGGGGCGTGGCCGCCGAGTCGGCCCCGTTACGGGACGCAGCGTGCTCTGGGGGGCCGGCCGGGAGGCCGGGTGCCCGAGGGCCACGGATTCGACGCCGCCGGGGCCCAGAAGGAGCCCCGTGAGGCTCACGAGCGCGACTGCCAGGGGCAGCTTGCGTAGCGGGTGGTCGGTCATCGCAGCAGCACCGGGGGCGCGCAACCGGCGACCTTTGATCGGCTCACCCCATCCGCGCGCCCGCGGCGCTGATTATGTCGGGCCCGGTGGGCGGCCGGTGCAACCTACCCACCGACCCGCGCGGATCAGGCTAGGGACGGACGAATGTGTCCGGGTCGGGGCCGATCCGCTCTCCGGCGTCCAAGGCGTCGATCCCGGTCATCTGGGCTTCTGAGAGGTTGAAATCGAACACGTCGAAGTTCTCCTCTATGCGCTGCGGCGTGACCGACTTGGGGATCACGACATTGCCGAGCTGCAGGTGCCAGCGGATGACCACCTGCCCCGGCGTCTTGCCATGATCCTTGGCGATCTCGGTGATGGTCGGATCGTCGAGGACCTGTCCCTGGGCGAGCGGGCTCCAGGCCTCGGTCACGATGTTCAGATCGGAGTGCTCGCGGCGCAGGCCAGCCTGCTGGAAGTGGGGGTGCAGCTCGACCTGGTTCACGGTCGGAGTCACTCCGGTCTCCGCGATGATCCGCTCCAGATGGGCCGGTTGGAAATTCGAGACGCCGATTGAGCGCACCAGGCCCTCGGATTGCAGCTCGATGAACGCCTTCCACGTGTCCACGTACTTGTCCTGGGAGGGGACGGGCCAATGGATCAGATACAGATCCACGTAGTCCATCTCCAGTCGGTCCAGGCTCGCCCGCAGAGCCCGTTTGGCCTGCTCGAAGCCGTGGTCGTCGTTGAAGCACTTAGTGGTGATGAATACCTCGTCGCGCTCCAGCCCGGCGGCGTGGACGGCTTGGCCGACGGCGCCCTCATTGCGGTAAGCGGCTGCGGTGTCGACGTGGCGATAGCCGGCCAGCAATGCCCGCGTCACGGCCTCGGCGGTCTCATCGGGTGCAACCTGAAAGACCCCGAAGCCGAGCTGGGGGATGAGCTCGTTGTCAGACAGGGTCACGGTGGGGACTTTGCTTGTCGATGTCATAGCCCTTGGTTTCCCCGATCCGGCCCCCCACACACCGCAACCGGGCCGATCTGCTCAGGCGAAGAAGCCGCTGGGCAGATAAGGGGTCAGCCCCGGGTCACCCCGGCGGCGGATCCGGGTTGCGGGCTCGGCGGCGTCATCGGTCAGCGCGGGGCGCGCACCTCGAGTGCCCCGGCGCTGCTCACGAGCACGGCGCCGGCCACCGCCCCAAGCCACAACGGCTCGCCCAAGACGACCGTGCCGATGCCCGCGGCGACCAGTGGGGTGGCGTAGGCGTACGTGCTCACGAGCTGTGGAGGGGCGGTACGCAGCAGGTGGGTGTAGAGCAGGAAGCCGGCCAGCGAATCGACGACGAGCAAGAAGCCTCCCGCGGCCAGGGAGCCCGCGGAGGCATGCGACCAGGCGCCCGGGGCGAGCTGACCGAACAGGGCGGCCAGGGCGAGCAGGATCGTTCCCCCGGCCAGGAGCTGGATCGCGCTCGTGAGCTGGAGGTCGACGGGAAGGGTGCTGCGGTCGGCGGCCAGGAGGCTGCCGGCCGCCCACAGAACAGGCGCCGTGCAACAACCGATCACCGCCCATGGCGAACCTCCGATTGCCGCGCCGGGGGCGCTGGCGACGACAAGCACGATCCCGGCGAAGCCGAGCAAGATCCGGACGGTCGAGCCGCGCGTCATCGTCGTCCCGCCCAGCCGGGCCAGAAGCAGCACCCAGAGCGGGACCGTGGCCACGAGCACCGCCACCAGGCTCGCCGTCAGCTTGGTCAGCACCACCGTGGCCAGGCCCTGGCCACCGACCAGGAGCACGGTCCCGGCCAGCGCGGCCCGCCCGACCTGGGCCGAGGTCGGCCGCACACGTCGGCGAGCCCCGACGCCGAGGACCATGCCCCCGAGGACGAAGACCAGGCCGGCACCGGCCAGCGGCGGAACGGACTTGACCATCAGCTTCATGGCCGGAATGGACGAGCCCCAGCAGGCGTACAAAGCCAGCAGGGCGATGACCGTCCCGCTGGGCCGCCGCGCGACGTGACTGGTGGCCCGACGAGCCGCGTGACCGGATCGGCCGCTCACCCAGGGCCGACCGGATTCGAGAAACCCCGCTTGGCCCGTGGACATCACAGCGATGCTAACGCTGCAGCCTCTACGGTTGTCCACGCCCACCGCCCAGGAAAAGGATGTGACCGGCATGGAGTTCGAGCAGATTCGCGCAGAGGTCCGAGATCGGGTGCTCACGATCACTCTCAACCGTCCCGAGCGACTCAACGCCTGGACGGCAACGATGGGTCGGGAGCTGATTGACGCGCTGGACCGGGCCGACGCCGATGATGAGGTTCGCGTTGTCGTGATCACGGGGGCCGGTCGGGGGTTCTGCGCCGGGGCTGACCTGGCCGGCGGCGGGCAGACGTTCGATTGGCGCGAGCGGGAACGCACCGAGGACGTTCCTCGCGATAACGGGGGTCAGTTCACGCTGCGGGTGTTCGAATGCACTAAGCCGGTGATCGCGGCGATCAACGGGCCGGCGGTGGGCGTGGGCGCGACGATGACGCTGCCGATGGACATCCGTCTGGCCGCGGACGACGCTCGGATGGGGTTTGTCTTCACGCGCCGCGGGATCGTGCCCGAAGCCTGCTCGAGCTGGTTCCTGCCCCGCGTGGTGGGGATCAGCCGGGCCATGGAGTGGGTGGCGACGGGTCGCGTCTTCTCCGCCCAGGAAGCATTCGAGGCCGGGTTGGTGCGCAGCCTTTACCCGCGCGAAGCCCTGCTGGACGCCGCGTACGCGCTGGCCGCAGAGATCGTGGAGCACACTGCGCCCGTGTCGGTTGCCCTGGCTCGCCGCATGCTGTGGTCGATGCTCGGCGCCGAGCATCCGATGCTCGCCCACCGGGCCGACTCGCGGGGGATGTTCGTCCGGGGACAGTCCGCCGATGCCCGTGAGGGCGTGACCTCGTTTCTGGAGAAGCGAGCGCCGACGTTCCCCGATCGTGTCAGTGACGGCCTGCCCGACGTGCTCACGGGCCACACCGCGCCAGAGTTCGAGTAACGCCGTGAACGGCTCCCCAGCGAGACGGAGGCTCCACGACCATGGAATCTGAGACCGACCGAAGTGTTCAGGTCCGCCGCCTGCGTGAGAGCGACCGCGACCGATGGGGGCTGCTGTGGCACGGCTACCTGGCCTTCTATCGCGCGACGCTGGGCGACGAGGTCAGCGAAGCGGCGTTCGCCGGGCTGCGCGACGGTGAGCGGGGAATGCTCGGGCTGGTCGCCGTCGACGCCGCCGACGCGCCGATCGGCCTGGCCCACCTCGTCTTTCACGCCACTACCTGGAGCAGCGCCCCCAAGTGCTACCTGCAGGATCTCTTCGTGGAGCCGTCCCATCGGGGCGGTGAGGTGGCGCGAACTCTGTTCGCCGCCATCTACGACCGCGCTCGTGAGCAAGGCGCCGGCTGCGTCTACTGGCACACACAGGCGTTCAACGGCGCAGCGCGCTCGCTGTACGACACCGTGGGCCAACTCACCTCGTTCGTCACCTACGAGCACGAGTTGGGCTGATCGCCGCAGCGCCGCTGCGGGGAAGGAAGCGCCGGACGCCGGCGTCCTTCTAGCTGTGACCGCCTATTACCGCTGGACCCACAACCGACCGATGGCGCGCTGCGCCGGCGCGCTGGCTCTGGCTTTGGCTGTCTCGAGCTGCGGGCAGAGCGCCGGGAGCAGCTCCTCGGCGAGCGCGCCCTCGCCGACCGCGACGGCGGCGCACCGCTCGCGCGTGATCGAGCTCCGGATCCTGACTCCGCGCGGGGGGGCGCACACGAGCTCCAGGGTCGAGGTGCGGCTCACGTTACGCGGCGCACCGAGGTCACGACTGGCCGCGATTCATTACGTGCTCGACCGTCGCTCGTCCCGCCGCGGGTCAGCGCGCTTCCTCCTAAGTCACCTTGTCCCCGGCCGCCATCACCTCGTGGTCGTGTTGGGCGACGGTGGGGCTCCCCGCACCAGTGTCAGCTTCGTCGTCCGCCCAGCGCCTCCCCAACACGCGGCGGCCATGCCGCCCACGTTGCCGCCAGCCACCGCTACGACCCCAGCGCCGGCTTCGACGTCCACCACCAGCGCCGCGCCGGCCCCAGCGCCGACCAGCACGCCCACGGCCACCGCTCCGCCCTCGCCTCCCTCGGGCGCTATACCCCAGCACAACGGCGGCGATGGAGATTCCGACAACAATGGAGGACCGACCGATGGCGACGGAAACATCTAGGCCGTCCCAGGCCCTCCACAATCCACACAAGCAAAGGACCCACAAATGAGCAGAGCATCTCTCCCCGGGCTGCGGCGCTGGCCGGCCGCGCTTGTACTCGTGGTCGCCCTGGCCGCAGCCGGCTGCGGCGGAGGCTCATCGACCTCGTCCAAGTCGGCCCCGGCCCCGGCTGCCTCTAGCTCCTCCACGTCCAAGTCGTCCTCGGCGCCGGCCGCCTCTAGCTCCTCCACGTCCTCGGCCAGCTCCTCCAAGGGCGCATCGGGCATCCCCCAGGGCGCGACCGCCGGTGACGCCGACGCCGACAATCACGGGGGTCCCACGGACGGCGATGGCAACCTCTAAGCGCTCTGCGCTGGTCATCGTCGCTGGATGTCTGGCCCTGGTGGGCTGTGGTGCTACCGCGGGCTCGAACTCGTACTCTGGGGCTCGCCGCGGCGGGTCGGGCTCCCAGCCATCGCGACGGGTCGCTCTGTTCTTGCACCCGGTTCCCACGCCGTCGGGGTGGCGACGGACTGTGATCCCCGATGGCGCGACTATGGCCTATCCGGCGCACTGGACACGGATCCACAGTGATCTGGGGACGGCCAGCGCGGCAACCTTTGACAGCAGTCGACGTATCGTCGGCTATCTGAACATCACGCCTCGCCAAGGGAGGGAGACGCTGGTCAACTGGCCGCGATTCCGAGTCGCCCACAACGCCCATGAAGGGGATCACGCCGCTCGGATTCTGGCCGTGACCAGAAACGTTCGGGTCCGCGGCGGTCGCGGACTCTGCGTCGAGGACAGCTACACCACGAAAACCCAAGCCCGCTACATCGAGCTGGCCTGTCTGCTGGTAGGACGGCGCTCGACCAACGTCGTCGTCGGGGCGGGCGCGCCGAGTGCCTGGTCCTCGCTGGGGCCGCTCATCGCACGCTCCGTTTCGGCGACGAAGCTCCCGTAGGTGGCCGGGTTAAGCTGTAGACAGGCTTCGGGATTGGATCGATGGAAACTCGCAGCGACTCAGGACTAGCGCCCAAGCAGCTCTCCGAGCTGTCGGCGCTGGCTGACGGCACACTGCCCGAATCACGCCGGGCTGAGGTGCAGGCGCGGATCGCCGCTTCGCCTGAGCTGAGCAGCCGCTATGAGCGCGAGCGGCACGTGGTCGAGCTGACGCGCGCCTCCCGACACGACGCGAGGGCTCCGGAGCGTTTGCGGACGCGTATTGAGGCCCGGCGGCGGCGCGCTTCGGGTCGCGTAAGCCGCCGCTCGGCCTATGGAGCGGCGCTGACGGCCGTGGTCGCGGCCGCGCTGCTCATCGCCCTCGTGCTGCCGGGCGGGAGCCCGGGCGCTCCGAATTTGTCCCAGGCGGCAGCCGTGGCCGCGCGCGGCCCAGCCTCTCGGCCCCCGCCGGTCGATCCGCAGTATCCCCAGACCCGCCTTGACCAGGGCGTTCAAGACGTCTACTTCCCCAACTGGGCCGGTCGCCTGGGCTGGCGGGCAGCCGGACAACGATCCGAGCGCGTGGGCAACCGACGGGCGGTCACTGTCTACTATCGGCGCGGTCCGGGCAAGGTCGCCTACACGATCATCGGCGCCCCCGCTCTCAGGCAGCCCGCCGCCCGGGTCGTCTACATGCGCGGCGTGGCGCTGCGCAGTGTCCGGCTCAACGGCGTACACGTGATCACGTGGCGACGTGGCGGACACACCTGCCTGCTTTCGGGCGAGCACGTCACGGTCGGGCAGCTCGAGCGCCTCGCCGCCTGGCATCCCCGCGTCAGCGCTTAGCCGGAGACTCGCTGTCCTCCAAGGTCTGGGCGACTCGCTGCCGGGCCCGGTGAAGGCGGGTGGTGATCGTGGCTTCGCGCACTCGGAGCGCGCGCGCCGCCTCGCGGTAGGAGAGCCCGACGACGTCGACGGCCAGAAGCGCGTCACGGAAGTCTGGCGGGAGGGTTGAGATCGCCGCGTAAAGCTCAGCGGCTTGGATCCGGGCTTCGGGGTTCACGGCGTGCCGGTCCTCGATCAGATCCAGCTCATCGGGGAGCGGGGCGGTCTGCGGCCGGCGTGACGCGGTGCGGCGTGAGCTGGCGAACGTGTTGCGCAGCACGCGCAAGAGATAGCCGATGTCGTCCTCGGAGCGCAGGAAGCGCGGCTTGCGCAGCACGCGCTCGTAGGTCTCCTGGACGAGATCCTCGGCTTCCTCACGCGATCCGCAAAGACCCCAGGCCGCCCGGTAAAGCCGGTCGATGTGGTCGCCGAGGCTTTCCGGGTCAAGCTGACGGTCGCCGGTCATGCCCCTTGGAGAGGATAGAGCCGGTTGCCCGGGAAGGTGTGTGCCCGCGGTGGCGTCATACAGGCAAATGGCCACAAACCGAGGGAGAGCCATGCCCGACCGAACCGCTACCCGTCTCTCACTGCCGCGCCGCCGGGGGTGGCTGCTGGCCGTCAGCGTATCGGTGCTCGTCGTCTCCGCGGTGGTCGGCCTGGCCCTGGCCAAGACGCTGACCAAGACGCTGAACCTGCGGGTGGCGGGCAACGCCCATGTCAGCAACGTCGCCGGCAAGACGACGCGACAGGCAGTCGTTGTAACGACTCGCGGATTCGCCGTCTACACGCTGAGCGGAGACAGCCGCCGGCACCCCAAGTGCACCCAGCACAACGGATGTTTCGGGTTCTGGCCTCCGGTCAAGGCCTCTTCGGCCAAGCACCTGAGAGCCGACGCGTCGATCAAGGGCAAGCTTGGGTCCTGGCGCCGGGACGGATTCGTGCAGCTGACCCTCAAGGGCCATCCGCTCTACAGGTTCTCGCAAGACTCTAAGCGCAACCGCGCCACCGGTGAGGGAATACACACCTTCGGCGGCACGTGGCATGTCAGAACGCCTTCGGGCCGCATCTCCAGCGGCACGGCGCCTAAGAGCCCGCCCCAGTCGCCCGGCACGACCAGCACGGCCACATCGTCGACGACCACGGTCCCGTACCCCTCGCCGTACTGACAATGACCGCGGGGCGCGCCCCTAGCTGCCTCGCTAGGAGGGCGCTCGTGAGAGGATGGCGGCGGTATGCGACTACCTCGCTCGATCCTCATCGCGCTCGTGATACTGGGGGCGCTGGAGCTGAGTCCCACGGCGTCGGCCTCCTCGCCAGGAGTCACCCCCGGCGCATCGCAGATCGTTGTCGTTGCGCCCGGCGGTGCACGCGCTGTCGTCACGCGCAGTCCTTTCAGCCTCTCGGTGCTGGATGCCTCCGGAACGCCGGTGCTGCGCAGCGTCACCCCGGCCTCGGGCGTCTCGCTGCCCACGCCGATACCGCCCCAGCCCCAGGCGGAGTTCGGAACGATCGGCTCGCCGCCGCCCGCCGTTTACGCCCCCCTGACCTTCCTGGCCGGCAGCCAGCAGATCACCCAGACGCCGGCCGGCCAATGGGAGGGGACACTGGGGTCGGTGACCGAGTCGGGGGTCGAGTACTCGGCCCGGGCAGTCATCGGAGTCCGCCGGCAGGCCAACGCGGCCGTGCTCACGATCTCCACCAACGATCCTACGGGCCGCAAGCTCGTTATGACCATCGCCCCCCGACCCCGAGATACGCTGCGGATCGGCGTCACGCCGACGCCCTCGGCCGGCGTGGCGACGGTGTCGAGCGCGTTCACCTCCTCCTCCACCGAGGCCTTCCGGGGGTTTGGCGGGCGCCACAACAGCCTCGACCAGCACGGCTCGGAGTTCTATAACTGGATCGACCAGGAGAACGTCAGCTCGGGCAGCGCCAGCGGCGTGACCGCCACCGCCTCGCCCGGCCAGGACCGCTACTTGTTTCCCAACGGGCCGGAGGCGGCCTACTACGCGCAGTCTTCGTTCATCTCCTCGCACGGGTACGGGTTTCTGCTCAATCGCGATGAGATCTCACACTGGCGCCTGGACTCCGACCGTCCGGATGCCTGGCAGGTCGAGGCCGGAGCGCCCGCCCTGGACTACGTCGTAGTGGCCGCCCGGGCGGCGGGGGCAATCTCGCAGCTGACCAACATCACCGGCCGCCAGCGCGTTCCGCCCGCGTGGGCGACGGGCTCGATCCTCGATCGGCTGGTCAAGTATCCGTCAGACCCCGCCTCCAGCTACCAGCAGGAGGTCTCCAGCGACCTACGCAACATCGACCGCTACCACCTTCATCTGGACGCCTACCGCATCGAGGGCTGGCCGGAGCTGCCCCGGCCGGTGCTCGCGCAGGACATCGCTGCGCTCAAGGCTCGGGGCATACATCCGATGTTGTACTTCCGCGCCTTCGTGGGCACTGACAAGACCGGCACCGACGACCCCGGTGCCTATGACTACGCACTGGCCCACGGCTACGTGGCCACCCACGCCAACGGCAGTCCCTACACATTCGTATCGAACTTCAACGGGCCGGCGGCGGTGATCGACTTCACCAACCCCGCGGCCGTGCGCTGGTGGCAGCGGCGGATTCGTGCGGCGCTGGACCTTGGCGCCGACGGCTTCATGCAGGACTTCGGGGAGCAGGTCCTGACCGACATGCACTTCCGCGACGGATCCACGGGCCTGCAGATGCACAACCGGCTGCCGGTGCTCTATGACCGGGCCACCCGCGAGGCCATCGATGCCTACCAGCGCGACCATCCTGGCCGGCACATCTTCTTTTTCACCCGCGCCGGCTACAGCGGCACTCCGGGCAATGCCGCCTACGAGAACGCCAACTTCCCCGGCGACGAGACGACCGACTGGACACGGGCGTCGGGCTTGGCCTCCCAGACGCCCGACATGCTCAACCGAGCCATTGGAGGGGCCTTCGGCTTCAGCAGCGACATCGGCGGCTACCTGGACCTCGGTCCCTACCAGCCCACGACGAAGGAGCTCTTCCTGCGCTGGGCGGAGTGGGCCGCGTTGTCGCCGCTGTTTCGTCTCCACGGTTCGGTGGGGGCGGGCACCCACACCCCATGGAGCTATGACGCCCAGACCGTCCGCATCTACCGGGGGCTGACCGCGCTGCATCTCCGGGCGCGGCCGTTGATCCTCAGGCTCTGGCGCCAAGCCGTCCGGACCGGTATTCCGATAACCCGTCCCCTGTGGCTGGCCTACCCGGGTGACCCGCGAGCCGGCCAGCAGGATCAGGAGTGGCTGCTGGGGCCGCACGTGCTCGTCGCGCCGGTCGTCACCCAAGGCGCGAGCTCACGCCAGCTCTACCTGCCCCGAGGCTGCTGGGTGCGGCCAGACGTCGGCAGCCGGTACGCGGGCCCCGCGTCGGTCACTGTGTCGGCGTCTCTAGGTCAGCTGCCGTACTTCTTCGCCTGCGGAACGCAGCCGTTCGGACGGGCCGCAGCGAGGCGTTGTCCGGCGGCCACGGGACGCCTGACTGCCCTGACCCTGGGTCGCCTACATCTCGGGCAGAGGCGCCGCGCGGTGCGGCGAACCTTCGCTCGGGTCAGAACGCGGCACCTGCGCTACATGGACTTCTTCTGCCTGGCCGGCAACGGGGTTCGCGTCGGCTACGCGTCACCCAAGCTGTTACGCGCGCTGACCGTCGGGCAGCGACGGCGCACCAGAGCCAGGGCGGTGCTGTTGCTGACGGCCAACCGCCATTACGCGTTGCGCGGCGTGCGGCCCGGCAACCGGTGGCACGTGGCTCGCCGCCGGCTGCATGGAGCGCGCCGCTACAAGGTCGGAAAGAACACCTGGTACCTATTGCCGGGGGCTCGTAGCTCCGACGTGCTCAAGGTCCGGCGCGGCCGAGTTCAGGAGGTGGGCATCGCTAATCGGCGTCTGACCCGCACCCGGCGTGTCGCCGGGCGTTTCCTGCGCAGCTTCTAGCTCGCGGCGGGGACGGGGGGGACGGGGGGGACGGCCGGGACGGGGGAGACGGCCGGGACGGGGGGGACGAGATCCCGCTGGGGGGCCAGCATCTGCACGAAGCGCGCGGCCACCTCTCCGGCCAGCTGCCAGGCCTCTTCCTCGTCGGCCGTCGGCAGTACCGGGATGCCGGACTGAGGCTCCTCCAGCTGCTCGAGAAACGCATTGACCACGTTGGGATCGAACTGGCGCCCGGCCTCGCGCAGGAGCTCCTGGCGGGCGACCTCGGTTGTGCGGGCCCGGCGATAGCAGCGGTCGCCGGTGATGGCCTCAAAGGCGTCGCAGACAGCGACGATACGCGCCGCCAGGGGGATCTCCTCGCCCTGCAGCCGGTCGGGATAGCCGCGACCGTCCCAGCGCTCGTGGCTGGCCCGGACGATCGTGGCCACGGGCCTCAGCGCGGGAGCCGCGCTGAGGATCCGCTCGCCGAGGATGGTGTGCTGGCGCACGAACTCCCATTCCTCGGGATCGAGCGACCCGGGCTTGTCGAGGATCGCGTCGGGGAGACCGACCTTGCCGATGTCATGCAGCTCGGCGGCCCGGGCGAGCTCGTCGATCTGCTCGCCTCTCATGCCCAGCCGCTGGCCGACCGAGACGGCGAGCCGAGCCACGCCCGAGGAGTGGTCGGGCAGCCCGGGCTGCTTGGCGTGCATGATCCGAACCAGGACGTCACGGGTCTGCTCACGTACGGCCGACGGCCGACCTTGCTTACGCGCGTACATCCGCTGGTCGGCCAGCTGCAGCGCGTAGTCGGGCGTGTTGGCTTCGTGGGGGAGGAGGACGGCGCCGCACGACGCGCGGATGGAGAAGGTCTCACCGCGCTCGCACAATGCGCCCGCGGCCCGAGCGACCTGCTCGTGCAACTCGCTCGGATGCGCCGGAAGCACGACGCAGAACTCGTCTCCGCCGAGGCGGTAGGCCGTCCCCTGAGGCGCGACGGCGGACGCCAGGCGGCCTCCCAGATGCGCCAGCAGGGCATCCCCGGCCAAGTGGCCGAAGGTGTCGTTGTAGCCCTTGAAGCCGTCGAGGTCGAACATCATGAGCAGGAAGGGGTCCGGTTCTGACCGCGACGGCGTGGCCAGACGCTCGCTGAGATGGCTGGCCAGCTTGCGCCGATTGCCCAAGCTGGTCAAAGGGTCGGTGACGGCCTGCTCGTGCAGTGCCTCATGACCGAGGATCTCACAGATCGCGGTCTGGGCTCGGTCGACGAGGTCGAGCATCAGGGCCTGCTCGTCAGGGCGGAACTCACGGCCGCGTCGGGCCACGGCCAGCGCCCCGCGGCCGGATTCACCCTCGCTGACGAAGTCCAGCGGCAGGGCCAGCGCCCATACGCCGGCGCGCTCGAGCTGGACCGGAGTCTCGGAGTCTTGGGTCATCCGTCCTGCGGACTGCAGCAGCGCGGCGTGCGCCGCCTCACCCGTGGTCTCAGACATAGACGATCGGCTGCCGACTTCGAGCGTCAGCTGGCCGGCATCGGCGTCCAGAGCCTCGAGCGAGCCGTGCAGGACGATGCTGGTCAGAGCGGTCAAATCGAGCTTGGCGGCAAACGCGTCGCCCAGGCGCCGGACGGCTGCCTGAAGGCGGGTGCGCTCCCGGCCGACGAGCTCCAGGCGATGCTGAGCCTGGATGATGCGCGCGCTGCGCTCACGCTCCAGGATCCACAGCAGGGCGCTGATGGGCAGAGCCATGAGCAGGGTGACGTGGTCATACCGGGCTACGTGAGCCAGGAGCAGCCCGAGCGGCGCGATGCAGGCATCGACCAGCCACACGACCGACGCAACCCTCAGCTGCAGCTGAGGGGCAACCTCGAGGGCAAAGGCTTCGCGCAAAGTCGAGGAGGCGAAGTCCACGGCGCAACCGGCCAAAAACGCGGTCAGATACACCACGCCCGTGGTCAGGGTGCCGTGCGTGCGGCCGGCTATGAGCAGCACCAGGGCCGGACCCAGGGCATGCCAGGCGTTGGGGATGGAAAACAGGACGTGTTCGGCCGACACGCGGCCGGCGGCCCAGCGGACCAAGCTCGCGGTGACGAGGGAGACCGCGACCACGAGCGGGACCGTTGCCGGGGGCAGGAGCAGCAACATCGGTACCAGCACCAGGTAGGACGGCACCATGTAGCCGGCCCCGACGGGAAATCTGATGGCCCCCGCGACCAGCGCATAGAGCCCGATCAGCAGCACCAGCAGGAAAGGGTCGACCGGCTGCAGAGCCAGCGCGGGGACCGCGAGCGGTCCGGCCACCAGCAAGAAGAAGCCGGCGGCGATCGCCTCGACAGTCAGCTCGCGACGGCTGGCGCGTTGACCCCGAGACTCCCAGGAATCCTCCAGTAGGCGCTCCACCGGATCGGTTGAGCGTGCATCCTCAAGTCCGCTGTCGTCCATCGATAGACCTCCCGTGTTTATCTCAGCGGCAGCAAGCCGAGGTGGAGCGACGCCCCCGTGGGCATCGCTCCACCGTGACGGCTACTTGGCGTATGGGTCAAGCAGAACATCATCGATGTTCCAGGACGCTCCCGGCGTGGCGTAGAACACCAGCTGCGCGCTTACCGTGTTGCCGTTGGCCAGTGCTGAGCCAAGGGCATAGGACGGCGTGAGCTGCCAGGAGGTGTAGTCGCCGCTTCGCAGGAAGTTGATCGGCACCATGCCGGAATGTCCTGACGAATCGGTCCAGCGGACCCCGGTTACCAGCGCTCCCCGGGACGCGCTCGAGCTTTGCGCAAAGAAGCGGTAGCTCGGGAACGTGCTGTCCAGGCAGAAGCTATCGGACATCGCATAGCCACCCGGAGAGATGCTGAGGGAGTTCGAGTCCGCGGAGTTGTTGACGTTCCAGGGCTCGTTTCCACTGACCACCGAGGCGTTTGAGAGTGTCCAACCCGCCATCGATCCTTCAAACGTGCCGCCCGAGAGCGGCGCGTAGCCGGCTGAGTCGCGCAGTGAGCTGAGCAGCGGGGACGCCGGTACCGCAGGACAGTTCGCCGACGGTGACGCCGGCTGCGCGGCCACAGCCGGCACAGCATCCTGCGAGTTGTGGATCCAGCCATCCGCCAGCGCCGGCTGCGCGGTGACGAGCAGTCCGACCGTAGTGGCGGCTAGAGCGAGAACCCTCTTCGACGGCCTTCCAATCACATAAGGCACGGGGACCTCCTTGTCCCTACTTAGTTGACGGAGGTCGGCGGCTGGGCTATCTCAGTGAGACCCCTGGCTTTGCGTCCCTGTCTCGCGGCAGGTTTGCCTTTTGCGACAAAGCAGGCATCGGCGCTTAGGCGAGCGGCTAAAGAGTTTCTGGACAGATGTACTAGGGAACCTCAGGGTGGGGCAGCCATGACGAGCTTTGCTCAAGTCGCCGCCCCCGCTCAATCACCCGACAGCTCAGCGATGCGTCGGGTGAGAAAGCGCCGCTCGGGGACCCCAGTCGTCAGCTCCAGCGCGCGCTCAAAGGCGATCCGGGCCTCGGGTGCGCGACCGAGGTGGCCCAGCAGCTCACCCAGCGTGCAATGCAGGTAGCGGTAGCCGTCCAGCTCGAGCTCATCGACCAGCGTACACCGCGTTTTGCTCATCGTCGGTCAGGGGGTCGTGCGAGCCGGGCGACTCGTAGATCAACAGTGCGTACTTCATCTGGGTACCTCCTGGGTACAGATTGCCGTGTCGCTCTTTAGACGAACGGCCGCCGGCTTGGGGGACAGCGGTCGCTGGCAATCCGTATCGCAGCACCGACTGCGACGGTCTGGACCTGACCTGTCGCCGCTGCCGGGGCGCATGAGCAGCCTCAGCGCATGGCGCGATAGCGCCGGATCAACGCGTTGGTGGAGCCATCGTGCTCGAGCTCGGGCTCGGTGTCGCTCTCCAGCTCGGGGATGATCTGCTGGGCCAGGGCCTTGCCCAGCTCGACCCCCCACTGATCAAAGGAGTCAACTCCCCAGATCACCCCCTGAGTGAAGACGCTGTGCTCGTAGAGCGCCACGAGCGCGCCGAGCGTTCGCGGCGTGAGCATCTCAGCCAGCAGGACGTTGGTCGGCCGGTTGCCCTCCATCACGCGATGGGGGGCGATGTCCTGGGAGGCCCCCGCGGCCAGGACCTCCTCCTCGGTGCGGCCGAAGGCCAGCGCCTCGGCCTGGGCGAACACGTTTGACATCAGGAGATCGTGCTGGTCGCGCACCGGGTTCAGAGATTTTCCAAAGCCGATCAGGTCGAGGGGAATCAGCTTGGTTCCCTGGTGGATGAGCTGGTAGAAGCTGTGCTGTCCGTTGGTGCCCGGCTCGCCCCAGTAGATCGGTCCTGTCTGGTAGTCGATGTGGCTCCCGTCCAGCCGGACGTGCTTGCCGTTTGACTCCATCGTCAGCTGCTGCAGGTAGGCGGGAAAGCGCTTGAGGTACTGGCTGTAGGGCATGACGCCGACCGTCTCGGCTTCGAAGAAGTCGCTGTACCAGACGGCCAGCAGGCCCATCACCACCGGGAGGTTGCCGGCGAACGGAGTGTGGCGAAAGTGCTCATCCATGTCGTGAAATCCGGCCAGCAGCTCACTGAACTGATCGGGACCGACGGCGAGCATGGTGGAGAGTCCGATCGCCGAGTCCATCGAGTACCGACCGCCAACCCACTCCCAGAACCCGAACATGTTTTCGGTGTCGATGCCGAACTCGCTGACCTTCTCGGCATTGGTGGAGACGGCCACGAAGTGCTTGGCGATCGCGTCCTCGTCGCCCAGGGTGGCCAGCGCCCACTCCCGCGCTGACTGGGCATTGGCCATCGTCTCAAGCGTGCTGAAGGTCTTGGAGGAGACGATGAACAGCGTCTCCTCGGGGCTCAGGTCCCGGGTGGCCTCGACGAAGTCGGTGGGGTCGACGTTGGAGACGAAGCGGAAGGTCAGATCCCGGTCGCTGTAGTGACGCAGCGCTTCGTAGGCCATGACCGGCCCCAGGTCCGAGCCGCCGATACCGATGTTGACCACGTTGCGGATCCGCTGCCCGGTATGACCCTGCCACTGGCCCGAGCGCACGCGGTCGGCAAAGGAGGCCATCCGGTCCAGGACTTCGTGTACCTGGCTGACGAGGTCCTGCCCATCGACGATCAGCGAGCTGCCGCGGGGCAGCCGCAGGGCGATGTGGAGGACCGACCGGTCCTCGGAGACGTTGATGCGCTCGCCGCTGAACATGGCCTCGATTCGCTGGGCCAGGCCGGACTGCTCGGCCAGGGCGATCAGCAGCTTGATCGTCTCGTCGGTGACGCGATTCTTGGAGTAGTCCAGAAACAGCCCCGCCCCCTCGGCGACCAGCCGCTCCCCCCGGCCCTCGTCCTGGGCGAACAGGTCACGCAGGTGGCGATCCCGGAGGCGCCGGAAGTTGTCGGTCAGCGCACGCCACGCCGGAAGCTCGCGGAGCTCGGGCATGCTCGTCGATTCGCCGCTCATCAGGCCTCCCCGGATCCGCCCATCGCGGTCACGGGCGGTGCCCGTTGACGGCCACCGCCTGGTAGAAGGTGCCGCGGTTGTCAAACGACTGTGGGGAGATGGAGATAGCGCCGGCGCTGACGGGCACGATCTGGTCACAGCTCGGCACGGCCGTGACCGGGCAGGTGGCCGGCAGCCTCCATCGGGCCATCGAAGACCCGTAGCTGTGGACGATCTGGGCTCGGGCCTGGAGCAGGGTGCGGACCAGCAGCGCACGGCAGCGGCGCCGCGAGCCGCGGCCACAATAGGTGCGCGAGAAGCGACCGCGGACGTGGCGACGCAGCACCTGGCGCAGATCCTTCTGCACGTCCATCTCCCAGCCGGCGAAGAATCCGTTCCCGGTGCCGTCGCGGATCCCGTCGGGCTGAATCGAGTTGAACTGCTGGCTGATGAAGTCCATCAGTGGCCGTCCGACCGCCGGTTGGAACTCGGCCCGGACCAGCAGTGGCCACCAGGCGTCCATGATGAGGACGGCCGGACTGGCGTCGACCACGTTGTTGGCGGTGCTGCGGCGCTGAGAGCCAGCGCGTGCCCAGCCCGCCAGCAGGGAGATCAGGGAACGAACACGCGTATCGCGGCTGCGCCCGATGATCCGCCGCAGCCAGGGCCAGACGGCCATCCCCCGCAGGTCGGAGGTCAGCGACGGAGCAGTGACCAGGCCCGTGACGCTGGTCAGCGTAAGCGGGCGGTGACCCAGCGCGTTGTGGAGCAGGTTCTGGAGCATCGTCGCCCGCACCACCGGTCCGCTTGACCAGTCACCCGCGGCCACGCGCCAGCCGTGGGCGATGGCGTTGTTCCAGTTGACCAGATATCCCTGCCGAGGATCGATCGAGGTCGGGTTGGCGCGAGACGACAGCCGTTGGTAGCCGTTGGTGGCCGGGTTGAAGTGGCGCCAGTCCCAGCGGCCGGTCCCCCACATGGGCAGGTCGGGGTTGGTGCCCCGGGCATGGCGGGGAAACCAACCTGACTGGAGAACGGCGATGTGCTTGTGATCGACGTAGAACCAGTTCTCACTGCCGGTGTAGGCGCGCATCGCGGCCACGAACGACTTCGGGCCGGTGGGCACGTTCTCGGCCAGGCGCATGAAGGCCACGTAGCTCTGGGCCTCGTGACCAGCGGTGGCGTTGGCGATGGACAGCGCCACGGGAGCCCCGTGCACGGTGGCAAAGCGCCCGATCGGACCGTGCACCGAGTCCAGTGTGTGGAGGTTGATGGTCTGGGGCTGGCTCGGGCTGGTCGGCGCCACCGGCGTCTGCTCAGTCACGGTGCGCCCTGAGAATGCGCGGCAGCGGCCCTTGTACAGGTAATGCGTAGAGGCGAAGGAGGGCTTGGAGCCGTCGGAATTGCACAGCCGCTCGGCGAACACGTCCTCGTTGGCCGAGAAAGCCGAGGTACCGGTCCAGGCAAAGTCGGTGCCGTGTCCGATCAGCGGATAGGGGCTGGATCCGGGGAAGGAGACGCCGCTGACGTTGATGCCCGGAGCATGGAGCTCGTACTCGAGGAACACCTCGGGGGTGTAGTACCCGACCTGAGGACCCATCACGGCCAGAGCCTGTCCGGTTCCGCTGCGCCGGCCGTCGACCAGCACCGCGTTTGACTCGAGGTGGGGGAGGTGCAGGCCGCTGACTGCCAGTCGCCGAGCCCACGCCGGCAGGTGACCAGAGGGCTTGACTGCGGAGGCCGATGCCGCCGCGGCGGTCTGGGCGTTGCGCGCCACCAGCGACCCGGGATTGATCATGGCCACCGAGCGCGGATTGAGCCGGCCCGTGGAGTCCGAGCGGAACCGGCGCTTCAGAGTGACCACGGCCCCGGGATCGGCGGCCAGGCGAAGATCGCGGTACAGCGCCGCGCCACGGCGCTTGCCGCGCCGACGCTGCGCCATGGCCAGGGCTTCAGCTTGTTGGGGCTGCTGGCCTCCGAAGACGGTGAATTGTCCGATCAGGTAGACGCCGATCGCGGCTGAGTCGGCCAGCGTCCACGGCTGGGGGGTGGTTCCGAGCGCCGGGTACTCGGCCGGGAGCAGTGCGGGGTTGATCCTGGTCTGACTGATGAAGGCATTGATCCCGTCGACGTACTGTTTGATGTCACTCAGGGCGCGCGCGCCCTCGGCGCCCATGGTGCGCGGTAGCGAGTTCAGCTCGTCGGTGAGCTTGGCCGGCGACTCGTCCTGAAGGCCGAGCTGCTTGCTATCGGCCGGGACCGCGGTGGAGCCGAGTAGATCGGCTGTGGTGCCCTCGGCGGTGTGTCTGAGCACGTCCATGAAGAACAGGCGATTCTCGGCGGTGGCGTAGCCCGCCCCCCACATCGCCTTGGCCCGCGTCGCGCCGTAGATCCGGGGAACCTGGTAGGGCGATTGGCGCACGATCACCAGTCCGCTCTGGGGACTCTCGGTGCCCGACGGGGACCCGCTGGCGATCGAGCCGGGGTTGCCCGGAAGGCCGCCGGGAATCGGCACCGGCGGAATCGGCACGCCGCCGGGAAGGCCGTGTCGACGCCTGCGGACCAGCCCGTTGAGCACCCCAGGCGCCGGCTGGGCCTGAAAGCTGGAGTCCTTGTAGTAGCGGTTCAGGTCAGCCGCGGTGAAACCGGGCCACGCCTGCTCCAGCCCCTCGTACTGGCGCTGCTGGTTGAGATCTGACGCTGGCACCGTGCCATTGGCCTCGAATGCCGCCAGGGCCTGAGGCGACGTGCCCTCTCCCTCGCCGAAGGCCAGAACGGAACGAAAGCCAGTGTAGATCGGAAAGCTCTGAGCTCCGGCACTGGAGGCGAGGCACAGAAATGACAGGCACACCAGCGGGAGCAGGCGCCGAAGCATTGGGGAACCCTATCGCCGGCGGCACGGGCCGGCGGCGCTAGTCCTCGCGCCGCCGACCGGGGTCGCACCGGGTGATGCCGCCGCTGTCAGTTCTGCGTCTCGACCATCATCAGCGAGTTGCCGTTGGGATCGCGGAACCAGAACATCGGTGGAACCGGGTCACCCATGCGCGACACCTCGGCGTCGACGTCGACATCTAGCGACTTCAGATGGGCATGGCTGGCATCGATGTCGTCGGTGGGGAGCACGATCCCCGTCTGCTGGCCTTCGCCCGGTGAGTCCGGGGGCGGGGGAGCCAGCGCGATGCCCGTGCTGCCGCTAGGCGGATAGACCTCGATCCAGCGGTAGCCGTTGCCGAAGGGGGTATCGGTGCGCTTCTCGAAGCCGAGCTTCTCGTAGAACTCAATCGCGCTGTCCTGGTCGGGAGAGGTGATGCAGACGAGGCTGATCTCGCTGATCCCGGACTTGGTGCTGGTGGGCATCGTGGCCTCCTGGGAAGGGATGGTTACTGCCAACTAAGACCTGTTCGGCGGCTTAAACTAATCGGCCCTCTGCTCACGATAACGCGCAGGGTCGGGGTCGATCTT
>JALYZQ010000091.1 GCA_030948805.1 Actinomycetota bacterium
CCGCGACTATGGCCAGCAGACCGACCAGGGCGAACATGCTCTGGTTGGCAAACGGGTAGGTCTCGCCGTTCCAGATCTCGACCACGATGACGGCCGGCGCCACCAGGCGCAGGGCCAAGCGGCGAAAGACCGCCCAGTGCTTAACCGCGGTGAGGACGGCAAACGGGGCCAGCACCAGCCCGGCCATTCCCCACACCGAGAAGCCATGGGCGGCCGACCAGGAAACCATGATCTGAGGTCCATACCCGTGAGGCGGGGCCTTGCTCGGCGTGGCCGCCAGGTTGAGCGGGTACAGGGACCCCGCCGTGCTCTCAATGCGGGCCCAGAAGATGAACAGCACCCCGTTGTCCAGGAAGCCATGCCAGGCCATGTTCAGCGATGTGCCCAGATGCCGAGGATCGGGCAGGAGGACCCCCAGGGGAGCCGTGATCCAACGCGATGTGGCGTGCATGACCAGCGAAGTGAAGAGCTCCCATGGTGCCGCCACCACGGCCGCTGCACCCAGAAACAGTCCCAGCGTCCGCCTGGTCCGCGCGCGCAACTCGGCGTCGGAGAGGGCCAGCACAGCCAAGCCGGGGATCCACAGCACACCCACGGGATGGGTCAGGAAGGCCAGTCCCGCGAACACGCCAGCCAGCGCCAGGGGTCGTCGCCGGATCAGGCACGCCGCGGCCCCGAGCAGGAAGTAGGCGACGGCCTGCTTGGGCCAGGTGTAGATGCCGTTGAGAAACAGCCCGGGCATGACCGCGGTGATCAGAGCCGCCAAGGTGGCCACGTGCCGCGTGAGCCACACGCGGGCCAGCACGTAGACGCCGAGGATGATGGCCAGGTTGAGGAACATCGCCACCACCTGGTATGACCAGAACCCCTGGGGGTCGGTCTCGAGCATCGGCACGAGCTTTCCGGCCTCCTCCTCCAGGTTGCTGGGACTGACGTGGATGCCCATCGCCCCAGCGGCAAAGGCGAAGTCCAGTCCGGTCAGCGGCGTGCGGTCAGATAGCCACCAGCCTGGGCTGTAGCCGTCGCGGATCGCGTTGCCGCCCTGCTTGTAGAGGGCGACCTGCCCGGTGCGATAGGGCAGCGTGTTGTCGATGGGTAGGCCCGGCCAGCGCGGACTGTCGGCGCGCGCCGGTCCCACGGTGTCGCTGCTCCACATCCCGTAGGGCGCCGACGGCACCCCGGAGAAGGCGGCCATGGACAAAAAAGCGACGATGAACACGACCATTCCCGTCAGATCGCCCCGGGCCGGCCCCAGGGGTCGCGGAGCGGTGACGCCGCAGACGATCGCGCTGGCCGCGATGACCAGCGCGCCGCCGACGCACGTCGCACGAACGCTCCAGGGCAGAAGCAGGCCCAGGGCCACGATCGCCGCTCCGACCAGAGCGGTCACGCCGGGGCCCAGGTAGAGAGCCAGGACCGGCTCGACGCCCAGGCGCCTCAGCCACAGCCAGCCCGGGACCACGAACAGCGGCACGAGCAGCACGGCGAAGCTCAAGTAGGTCAGCGTGCTCAAGCCGGCCGATCCTACGCCATCGTCCTGACCCCGAACCAGTTAGGGCAAGACGGCCCGCACCGCGGCCCAGTAGGCGTCCAGCAGCCACCGCACCAAGCGGTTGCTCCCTACCGAACCGAAATAGGGCGAATCGAGCCGCGCCGTCATGCCATCGGCGATCACGTGGGACGCGACGTGGCGGCCGCGCTGTAGCTCCCGGCGCTCGCGGCGCAGGCCGGGCAGACTGGTCAGCACATCCAGCGTGGCCAGCAGCTTCATGCGCGCCCAACCGCCCCGCAGGGCCACTGCCCATACCGCCAGCTCGGCGCCGAACAGGGCGGGAAGTACGGCAATGAGCAGCGGGGCCGGGTAGGTGCGGACCAGCGTCGCCCAGCGGTTTCGCTCCAGCAGCCGCCACTTGCGCGGCCCCTTGACGAACTCGTAGCTGTGCTGCACGCGGGCGTCCGGGATCACGGCCAATCTTCCTCCCCGCAGTCGCAACCGCAGCGACAGGTCGACGTCCTCGCAATACATGAAGAAATGCTCGGCAAAACCACCCGCCTGGCGCCACGCCGACACCGGTATGGCCAGGCAGGCTCCAGACAGGAACCCGACCTCGGCCGGCCCCCTCGACGCCGCCGCCGCGGGCTGGCCCACCTGGCCCGCCCAGCCGAAGCCCAGAAAGTGCAGGACACCGCCGCTGGTGTTGATCTCCACTCCCCCGTCGAGCAGGACCAGGCCCATCCAGGCCGCCCAGGGCCCTCCCCAGGGGGCTCGGATCGCCTCAGCCCAGCCTCGACCCACCAGCGCGTCGGGGTTGAGCAGCACGAGCAGGTCACCGCCGGCCTGCTCCGCGCCCCGGTTGACGCCACCGGCAAAGCCGACGTTCTGCGAGAGCTCGATCAGGCGAGCGTTGGGCGCCAGCTGCTCGAGCTCCGCCGCCAGGCCATCCCCCGAGGCGTTGTCGACCAGGATCAGCTCATCCCCGTCGGTCAGCTGTCCGGCCAGCGCCGGGAGGGATCGGCGCAGCTCGGGCAACGAATCGTGGGCGACGACGACCACTGACAGCGAGGCACCGGTCATGAGCCGCCGCGATAATAGTGCGCGCTGATGGCGCCTCGGCCCGGCACACTCCTCGCCGTCGTACCGGCCTACAACGAAGG
>JALYZQ010000102.1 GCA_030948805.1 Actinomycetota bacterium
ACCGCCAGTGTGACCAGCGCGCAACCTATGCCTACTACTACGTGCCGGCCGGTGGCTCAGGGGGATTTAGCCCTTACGACCCCAGCCACCCGCCGCCGTCGTCGTCGATCGCCACCACCAGGACCACGGACGGCGTCACCGTGCCGTTCATCATCCGCCAGGAGACCGGCTACATCGACCGCGATCAGTACGCGATCGCCACGCTCTACCAGCCTGGAAAGGCGTGGCAGCCCTGGGCGCCGCAGGGCCAGTACAACGGTCGTCTGGTCATCACCCACGGCGCCAGCTGCGACACCACCTACGGCACTGGGTCGGCTCCGAGCGTGCAGGACCAGAAGATCCTCGGCGGCGGATTCATCGTCATGTCGACGGCGCTGGACAATGCGGGACACAACTGCAACCTGCTCACCGAGGCCGAGTCGCTGGTGATGGCCAAGGAGCACGTGATCGACCACTACGGTCAGATCCGCTGGACGATCGGCAGCGGTTGCTCCGGCGGCTCCCTGGTCCAGCAGCAGGTCGCCAACGCGTATCCCGGCCTCTATCAGGGGATCACGCCGCAGTGCAGCTTCACCGACGCTTGGTCCTCGGGGATGGAGTACGAGGACTACTACATGCTGCTCAACTACTTCAAGACCAAGGATCTGACCGACCTGTGGGGCCCCCCGCAGATCAGCGCGGTGATCGAGCACCCCAACCCGGCCAACCCGATCACCTTCACCACGGCGATCCCCAACTCGGGTCAGGCCGACCGCGCCTGCCCCGACGTGCCCGCCGGCCAGGTCTACAACGCGCAGAGCAACCCGCACGGGGTCCGGTGCACGCTCGAGGACTACATGGTCAACCTGTTCGGGCGCCGCGCCAGCGACGGTTTTGCCAACGTGGCCTTTGACAACGTCGGTATCCAGTACGGCCTGGACGCGCTGCGCAAGGGTTCGATCACTCCCCAGCAGTTCGCCGACCTCAACGCCCACGTCGGCGGCCTGAACCGCGACGGCCACTACGCAGCCACCCGGGCGCATGGCGACACGATCGCCTTCCAGCGCGCGTATGCCGACGGGGCCGTGGACAGCGCGTCCAATCTCAACCAGGTGGCGATTATCGACCTGCGCGGCCCGGACCCGGGGGCCTTCCACGACGTCTATCGCACCTACGCGATGCGCGCTCGCCTGCTGCGCAACTTCGGCACCGCGGCCAACCAGGTCCTGTGGCAAGGCCAGGCCCCGCTGATCGGCGATCCGTCCTACGTGGACGCCGCGGTGTTCGCCATGGACGGCTGGCTGGCCAAGGTCAACGCTGACCATCGGGGCGTCGCGCTGCCGCGCAAGATCATCCAGGACAAGCCGGCCGCGCTGACCAACCGCTGTACCGACGGCAGCGGCCATGAGGTCCCGCTCTCGGTCTGCCAGAGCACGGTCCAGGCCTACGGAACCCCGCGCTACGGGGCCGATGAGCCCAAGACCGACGACGTGCTCAAGTGCCAGCTCAAGCCGCTGCGCCGCTCCGATTACCCGCTGACCTTCACCGCTGCCCAGTGGCAGGAGCTCAAGCAGGCGTTCCCCACCGGGGTCTGTGACTACGCCAAGCGCGGCGTCGGTCAGGGCCCGACCAGGACGTGGATGACCTATCAGAACCCAAACGGAACCGTCATCTACGGCGGCCGTCCCCTGGGGCCGGCGCCTGTGTCTGAGGCCTTCGGACCGAGGCCCGGCTGTCCGACGGCGACCGGTCGCCTGCGTGGGCGACGGCTGGGCCGAGCGCGGCTCGGGATGACCCGCCGTCAGGCTCGACGGGCCTACCGGCACAGCTCTGACCATGGCAAGCGCTACGAGGACTTCTTCTGCCTGACCCCGGCCGGAGTGCGCGTCGGCTACGCCTCCCCCAAGCTCAGCCACCGTTTGTCGCGCGCGATACGCAGGCGGGTGCACGGCAGGGTGGTGTGGATCTCCACCGCCAACCGGTTCTATTCGCTGCGCGGCGTCCGCCCCCGGGCGCGGCTATCGTTCGCCGCTCGACGGCTGCGACTCGGCCGGCCTTTCCACGTTGGCAAGAACTGGTGGTACTTCGCGCCCAACGGTGCCTCCACCGCGTTGCTCAAGGTCCGCCGTCGCCGGGTTCAGGAGATCGGGATCGCCACCAAGGCGCTCACGCGGGGGCGCCGAGCGCAGCGGGCGTTCATCAGGAGCTTCTTCTAGAGCGGGCGAGCAGAGCGCCGCGGCCCGGGCAGGTGCGGAGCTCAGCGCCGGGAGGCAAAGAACGCCCGCAACAGGTCCGCGCTGTCCTGAGCCAGCAACCCCGACTCCACCTGGGGGCGATGGTTGAGACGGGTCTCAGCCAGGACGTCGAGCACGCTTCCCGCCGCGCCCGCCTTGGCGTCCGCGGTCCCGAACACGACGCGCGGGACCCGAGCCAGGATGACCGCCCCGGCGCACATCGCGCACGGCTCCAGGGTTACGTAGAGGACCGAGTCAAGCACGCGCCAGCTGCCCAGCACGCGGGCGGCTTCACGCAGGGCGATCATCTCGGCGTGCGCCGTGGGGTCGGCCCGCAGCTCGCGCTCGTTGTGCCCGGTGCCGATCACCTCCCCGGCCTGGACCACCACGGCGCCCACCGGAATGTCGTCGTGGGCACTGGCCAGTTCGGCTTCACCCAGCGCCAGGCGCATGAAGTACTCGTCGCGGGGGAAAAAGTAGGAGCTCATCGGCGAAGCGGTCGGAAGATGTCTGTACCGTTGTCGTGGGGTAACTTGGCCATCTCGATGATGTTTTAGCCGTTGCCCCCGTGGCGGGCCACCGGCCGCCAGGGCCCGGAGTGATGCTATGCGCGGTCAGCCTTTCCCAACTCGGCTCTTGTCAGTCGCCGCTTTGACGGCGACTCTGCTGGCCGTCGCCCTCGTCCTGGCTCCCCGGGCCGGCGCCTCCGGCCCGCTGTCATCGCTCGGCTCGGCGGCGGCCTATGTCCCCCACGAGGTGCTGGTCGGTTATGCGCGCGGCCCGCTGCGCAAGGTCACGTCTGACTTCGAGTCCCAGCTGCGAGTCCAGAGCCGGCGTTCGGCGTCGGCTCCGCACTCGGTGCTGCTGCGCCTGCCCCGGGGCATGAGCGTGATCGCCGCCGCCCGGCGCTTGCGCCGCCAGCCGGGAGTCGCATTCGCCCAACCCAACTTCGTGGCCCACCAGGCGGGCAGCTTCTACCCCGACGATCCGGGCCGGGCCGGAGTCCCCCAGGGCTGGCAGCGGATGCAGTGGAACATGCTGCCGGGCGCGGGGGTCAATGCTCCCGGCGCCTGGGCAAATCTGCTGGCCGACCATCGCCCGGGGGGACGGGGGGTCGTGGTCGCGGTGCTCGACACCGGCGTGGCCTACCGCAAGTGGCGCCGGTTTCGCCGGGCTCCGGACCTCCGGCGCACCCGGTTCGTGGCGCCGTATGACTTCGTGGCCCACAATCGCTACCCGCTGGATCGGACCGGTCACGGGACCTTCGTGGCCGGAGTGGTGGCCGAGGCCACCAACAACAACATCGGCCTCACCGGACTGGCCTACGGGGCGTCGATCATGCCGCTGCGCATCCTCGACTCCAGCGGGCTCGGGGACGAGAACACGATCGCCCGCGCGATCCGTTACGCGGTCGTCCACCATGCCAAGGTCATCAACCTGAGCCTCGAGTTCCTGCCCAACCAGGTGACCTCGGGAGCCGAGATTCCCGAGATCGTCAGCGCGATCGGCTTCGCCCATCGCCACGGCGTGATCGTCGTGGCCGCGGCAGGAAACGACCAGGACAACCAGATCGCCTACCCGGCTCGGGCGCGCAACGTGATCTCGGTCGGGGCGACCACCGCCGACCGTTGCGTGGCCGGCTACTCCAACGGTGGCCCCCAGCTCGACCTCGTCGCTCCGGGTGGGGGCACCGACGCATTCGTCGGCTCAGACAGCGATTGTCACCCCGATCGCAACCTGCCCCCGATCTACCAGATGACCCTGACCAGCCCGCCCCACTGGAATCGCTTCGGCTATCCGGGATACTACATCGGGACCTCGATGTCGGCGCCTCATGTGGCGGCGGCATGTGCGCTGGTCATCGCCAGCAGGGTGATCGGCCGCAGGCCAAGTCCGGCTCGGGTCCTGGCGCGCCTGGAGGAGACCGCCGTGCCACTGGGCAGCCCCCGGCCGAACCGGTACTTCGGCTACGGATTGCTGGATGCGGGAGCCGCCACCGCACGTGGCGGCTAGGCGGCGGCCATGTGCCTCAGGTAGTGCGGACGATCAGTACCGAGCAGGGGGCATGGTGTGAGACCTTGTTGGGCACTGACCCCAGCAGGAAGCGCGTGGCCCCGGTCATGCCCTTGTTGCCCACGACGATGAGATCGCTGCCCTGCTCCTCGGCCACGTCCAAGATCGCGTCGGCCGCGTCGCCCACGCGGGCGAAGGTCTCCACGCTCGTGACCCCGGCCGCCGCTGCATCCTGCTCAATCGAGTCCAGCAGGGCGACAACATCCTGACGCGGGTTGACCGCCCACTCGACGTCGGCCGGGGCTTTTAGCCGCTCACGCCGGAGACGGCCCTTGGGGACTGGCTCGTAGGCGCTGACCACGTTCAGGCGAGCGCCGACTGCCTGGGCGAGCGCGATGGCATCGGCCACGGCTATCGCCGCCGTGCTGGATCCGTCGGTTCCGACGACGATTGAGCTGATCATCTCAGTCAGTAGCTAGACGAGCCGCGTGAGGGCGATCACTATCCCCGCCAGCACGAAGACGACGATGGCGGCTTGGGTCCAGAACAAGAGTCGCGGCATCCAGGTCTGAACGCTACCGGCTGACCGCCGCCTGGCGTCAGCGCCGACGCGGCCGCGGCGGCGGACGTAGCTGGGCCTGCGTGAGGTCGTCAAGAAGTCCGACACTGCGTGGTGCCTGTCCGTCTGACAAGAGGAGCGCTCCTCCCGGCCAGTAGGGATGGGGCGGCGCGCTGCCGTCGATCAGGAGCGGCTCGTACAGCCATCCACCGGTGTTGACCAGCCGCGTGCGGTCGCCCACCTGCCAGTCCTCGGGCCGGTCGCCGGGCAGCGGCCCGCGGCGGTGGATGTGGCCGAAGAGCAAGAAGTCCGGGGCCAGGCCGAGTCGCAGTAGCGTGCGGGACAGAGCAGGGAGGGCAGCGCGACGCACCTGAGCGTTGGCCAGTGAAACGGTGACCGGCGACAGGCCCGTTCGGTGCAGCAGGTGCGGCAGGCCCGAGAAGACCGCCTTGCGGGACATCGCGGCCACGCTGAGCAGCGTCCGCTGTGGCCGCAGGGAGGCCATGTCACGATGGCGCCGGCGTTCGTAGTCCTGGGGGAGAGCTGGATCGGACGGTAGGCGAGCCAGCAGGCCGCGGGAGAGGCCGACCGGCGCCTCGGGCACCAGGTGGCGGTCTAGATAGTGGCCATGGGTGGCGTAGGTTCGGTCGTCCAGCCACACCCCCGGGTAGCGCACCTGAACGGTCGCCGGGGCCAGCCATGAGACGACTCGAGACAGAACGGCGCTGGCGCCGGGCGGCACCGCGCAGTCAGCGGTGAGTGCGCGACCCTGGGCCCGGGCCCAGGCTGCGAGCAGCGGACGATCGTGGTTGCCGGGCACGAGGATCACCTCACGTCCACGTCCCAGGCGCCGACCGACGGCTCGCAGCACAGGCTCGGCGGCGGCCAGCGAGCGCTCCGGATGAGGTCTGACGAGCTCGGCCACATCGCCCAGCAGGACCAGACGGTCGGCCTGGTCCAGTGCGTCCAGCAGTCGCTCGCGCACCGCGGGACGGCGCACGGTGTCCCGGTGCGCGCGGTTGCCGAGATGCAGATCGGAGATGACCAACGTGCGCAAGGCCGGCCGACGATAGCCACCCCGGCCTCAAACGCGCAGCCGGCGCTGCCGGGCGCGTTGGGAGCCGAGCTAGGCCGTGACCAGAGTGCGCTCGAACTCCAGCGCCGCGCCCCGAGCGATGACCAGGACCGGCGAGATGGCCTCCTCGATCGCGTTCTGTGACCGCGAGCTGACGCTGAGGCGACCGCGCGGAGCGTCGCTGCGCGAGCCGACGACCAGCAGGTCGACACCCCGCTCGCGGTCGACGACCGTCGCCTGCAGGCGGGCAGCCAGGGAGAACGCGGTCTCAATCGCAGCCTCATCGGCTGACCCCGGGAGGACCCCGATCGTCGCTACCGGGCCCTGGTAGTGATCTCGGTAGCCCGCCGGAGCCAGGGCCAGCGCGGCTGGACCGCGCTCCAGCAGCGTCTGCGCCGAACGCCCCACGGAGACGTGACCGGTGCGGGTCCGGTACTCGGATCCGAATACGATCACGTCGGCTTGCTCGCGTTGGGCCAACCAGCCCAGGCCCTCGGCCGTTGAGCCGCTGACCACCACGCGGCGCTCGGCGTGGGGATCATCGAGCCAATGGACTCCTCGCTCGAGTAGGGCATCGGCCTCGTGGCCGGCCAGGGCCTCGCGTTCGGGCCGGTCGTCCTTGGTGTGGCGTACGTAGGCCAGGGTCAGCTCGGCGCCCGCGCCGGCCAGGATGCGGCCCAGGGCCAGCGCATCGTGGTCGTTCTCGGTGTCGTCGTAGGAGATGAGCGCGCTCAGGGCCATCGGTCGCCTCCGGGTGGAAAAAGGCCGGTCTGTCCAGGAAGTTCGCTGCGAGCATCCCACCCGCCTCCCATCAGCGCTAATGAACTTGATCATCAGTCGGATAAGATTTGCTAATGCTAAGCCTGGGCCGGCTCCAAGTGCTCTGCGAGGTGATCAACCGCGGCTCGTTCTCAGCCGCCGCCGAGGCTCTGTCCTACACCCAGTCGGCTGTCTCCCAGTCCGTGGCCCGGCTCGAGGCCGAGACGGGTGCCACGCTCGTCGTGCGGGATCGGCGCGGGGTTCGACCGACGGCCGCCGGGAGCACTCTGGTGGCTCACGCCGAGGGGATCTTTGCCCAGGTTGAGGCCGCCCAGACCGATCTGGCCGCGGTGCTTGGCGTCCGCTCCGGACGCCTGCGCGTGGCCTCCTTCCCCTCTGCCGGCGCCTCGCTCATGCCGCCGGCCGTGGCCCGGTTTCGCCAGGAGCATCCCGAGGTCGCCCTCACCCTGGCCGAGGGTGAGCCCGAGGACATCGGACCGCGGCTCCGCGCGGGCGAGTTCGATCTCGCTCTGCTGTTTGCGTTTCCCGGCACCCGGGAGCGTCCCGGCATGGGCCTGCGCGGGGTGACTCTGCTCGAGGATCCGATGTACGTGGCGCTCCCGGCCGAGCACCCCCTGGTCGCCAAGCCAGAGTTGACGCTGACTGACCTGCGCGACCAGCACTGGGTGCAGACCTCGGTCTCGAGCCCGTGCGCGCGCCATGTGGTCCGGTCATGCCTGGCGGCCGGCTTTGAGCCCTACGTGGCCTTCGAGAGCGACGACTATGAGGTCGTCCAGGGGCTGGTTGCGGCCGGCGTCGGCGTGGCCTTGATCCCGCGGTTGGCCCTGACGCGGGTGCACACCGACATCGTCGTTCGCGTCCTTGCCCCGCACAGCCCGGCCCGCAAGGTCACCGCCGCCACGATGACCGGGCCTGGGGTCGCGCCGGCCGCACGGGCGATGATCGCCGTGCTGCGGGAGGTGGCCCGCCGGTTCAGCCAGACGCCGGTGGCCTGAGTCCCGACCTATCGCGTACCCGCGGCCAGGGCCTGCCCCAGTTCCTGCGCCTGGTGGCCCATGACCACGGGCCGAATCGCTCGTTCCAGGGGACGGGCCAGCAGCCCCACGGGTCCCGGATCGACGGCCAGCGAGTAGGTCGCTCGCGTTCGCTGAGCTCCCAGGTCCTCCAGCTCCCAGCCGCCCTCCATGGCGTCCAGATGATCGGACTCCAACAGGGTGAAGGACAGCCGCTGAGGAGGGTCGTAGTCGATGCGCACTCGCGCATGGATCTTGGTCAGCTTGGCGTTGGTGACGGTGTCGCAGATCACGGGGCGCCCTTGGTCATCGCGCTCGCGGACGTCGACGCGCTCGAGCGTTCGCTGCCACTCGGGCGCGCGCTCGATGTCGGCCACCAGCGTCCAGCACCGCTCCCGCGGGGAGGGCAGCTCCTCGCTGCATGAGCCACGCAGGACGCTCATCGACGGCGGACCCGGGCCCGGACGAGGCTGCTGCCGCCACGGGCGTCGACGGCGATGACCGAGAGCACCGACCTCACGGGGGAATGTGCACCGGCGCCCGCGGACCGGCTCACGGCGCGGCTGCCCAACGTGACCAGCACCCGGCCGGCGGCACGTCTCAGGTCGATCACCAGCCGGCCGTGCTGGCTACGGGCCCTGAAACGGGCTCGCCGTCCTCGCGCCGACAAGCCGACGCCACGGGTTGATCGCAGGCGCAGTCCGACCGGCAGGGTCAGGATCAGCTCACGTAGCGCCGGCGCTCCCCTGCCGGCGGCGACGGCAAAGGCCAGACGCACACGGCGGGTGCGCAGACCGGAGACCGAGGCGGCCAGCACCCGGGTCGGGCCGCCGACTGACCACGTGAACCGCTCCCGGGCGCGGGAGCCCTGCGCGTCGTGTGCGAACACGGTCACGTGTGAGATGCCCGTGTGGCGCAGCGAACCGGTCACCCGCTCGGTGGCGGGATGGAAGCGAAGGCCAGCGGGCAGGCCCCGGACGTGCAGCACGACGCCGGCGCCCGGCACGTCGAAGTAGCGCAGCCGCAGCGAAACGGTGGCGTGCCGGCCCGAGCGCTGGGTCCCCAGCGAAGCCAGGCGCAACGTACTGGCGCATAGGCGCTGGGCCAAAGCGGCCGCATTCGGGCTGCCCAGGCCGCTGGCCTCGTCGTAGGCCACGCGGGCTGCGAAGCGACCCCCATTGGTGCCCGTCAGGTCGTTGTTGCCGCTGCGCACGTCGTTGAAGATCGAGCCGTAGCTGGATCCGGCCGCCCGATACAGCGAGGGCAGCGCATAACCCACTCGGCTGGAGGCGCACGCGCGCGACGCGTCGGTCAGGGCAAGCAGCGCCGCCCATAGCGGAGCTGCCGCGCTGGTTCCTCCGACAGCCTGCCAGCCCGAGGGCTGATCCGCGACGCGCCCCGAGCCGTTGTAGTAGATCTCATATCCCGTGCTCGGGTCGGCATTGGCCGAGACGTCGGGCACCTGACGGCAGTAGCCGGTGCGCCGTCCGCATGTCGATCCCGTGCTGTCGGCGCCCAGCACATCGAGGCTGGCCGAGGCCTGGCGCTGGGGCGTCGGCATCGTCCACAGGCTCGAGATTCCTCCCCCCGCAGCGCCCGCGAACACTACGCCGGCGCCGGCGCCGCCATCGTTCCAGACTGTCTCCCTCGGGCGCGGACCGAGCGAGGTGAGCTGCGTTCCTCCGACGCCGGTGACGAACGGCTGGCTGGCCGGGTCATCGACCGCGAGCTGTGTCTGCGGCGTGCCAGTGGCGCCGTTGCAATCCTCAGAGCCGGTGTCGCCTGCCGCGGCCACGATCGTCTGGCCCTGGACCGCGGCTTGCTGGAACAGCGTGTTCTCGCCCGCGGCGTCAGCCGCGCCCAGCAACGCCTCACACTCCCCCCAGGAGACGCTCACCACCTGGGCGCGATCCTGGTTGATGATCGTCCTGAAGATGTCATAGGGGCCCGCGCCCGGCGCTCCAGAGTTGGAGTTCGGGCCCTGATAGACCAGCAGGTGCGTGGCCGGGGCGAAGCTGAGCAGATTCTCGATGTCGAGTGCCGCCTCGCCGCTGCCGGGACCGCTCCCAGCCCCCCCGTCGACGCGAACGTAGGAGATCGGCGCGTGCGTGTGGTAGCAGGACTGGAATGTGGCCAGGTCCGAGGCAGAGACCGACTCGAGCTCATACACGGCCACCGTTATCCCGGCGCCGCTGTTCTTAGCGTGGTAGAGACCGGGAAAGCCATAGGCCGACGCGAGCTGATCGGCCGTGTAGGCGCCTTGACCTGCCGCCCCCGACCGCGCCTCAGCACAGGGTTGGGGGCCTCCAGTTACCACGTGGGAGCGCCCGGCGGCGGGTTGGGCCCGCACGCGGTCGGCCGGGCGTAGGAGCCCGCCATGGCGCGACGGGCGGACCAGCAGTGGCTGCGGGGCCGAGGCGCTGTCCAGGCCGATTATCGCCTGTACGGAGTGGCCGGCCGCTTGTCCCAGCGACGGCGTGGTCGAGGCGGCGATGGCGGCCCGAGGCCCGTGGCCAACGCGCCGCAGAGAAAGGCGCAGGCCGTGCTCCAACCTGGCCGCCGGCGCGACCAGGGAGATCGAGAGCCGGTCCACGGCCACGCGCCCCGGGCCCAGACCACGTGCGGCCAGGGCGCGCCGCACGGTGGCGATCGCAGTACGGCTGGCACCGAAGCGCTGGGCGAATTGCGACGGGCTCAGAAAGCGGTGGTAGACAGCCGCGCCGGGGGTCGAGACCTCACGGGCATACGCGCTCAGGGCGGCCGGGTCCCGGGGCCACAGGGTCACGGTCAGATGCACCGGCGTGCCGAGTGCCAGCTGGCGTGTGACCTGCCCGCGTCCGCGCTCTGCACTCGCCCCAGAGGCCGCCGGCGCCAGCGCCAATCCGACGGCCACCAGGGCGCCGCCGGTGCGCAAGGCTTTACGCGAGCCACCCGCCATCGCGTTGAGGCTACCGCCAGGTCCCGCTCCCGGCGTCGGCAGGACTAGTCGAGCTTCAGGGCCTGCAGAGCGGAGAGGAATGCCTCCGTGTAGGAGGGAAACTGAGCCACGGTGTCCAGCAGGACCTCGAGCTTCACCTCGGCTCGGATGGCCAGCACGGCCTGGTGAATCCACTCGCTGGAGAGGGGGGACACCGCCCACGCGCCGACCATCACCCGTCGCGCGCGATCGAAGATCACCCCGAGCTCGCCCCGCGGATCCTGCTCGTAGGTATAGGGGCGCGCGATCGAGCCCGGCAGGCTGATCTGCGCCGCCGCCGTGTCGATTCCCTGCTCCCGGGCCTGCGCCTCGGTGAGTCCGACAGCGGCGACCTCCGGATCGGTGAAGATGACCCGCGGTATGGCGCGGTAGTCGGCCGGCACCGGGCGTCCACGCATGTCGGCCATGGCCACGCGGGCCTGGTACTTGGCGAGGTGGGTGAACAGCATGACGCCTGTGCAGTCTCCGGCGGCCCACACGCCGTCGGCGACGCGGCAGTGCTCGTCGACGGTGATGCCGTGCGGCTCTGGGTGCACACCTATGGTCTCCAGTCCGATGCCGCCGCTGCGCGGGCGACGGCCGACGGCGATGACCAGCTGCTCGCCCCGCAGCTCGCGCCCATCCTCGAGGGTCAGAACGCGTTCGCCGTCTGCGCGTCGTACCGACTGGGCGTGGACGCCGAGATGCAGATCGATGCCGTCGTCACGCAGCGCCGCGGTCAGTAGCTCGGACACGTGCTCGTCTTCACGCGGGACCAGGCGCGATGCGCCCTGGACCAGAGACACGCGCGTCCCGAAGCGATGGAGGAACTGAGCCAGCTCGATGCCCACCGGACCACCGCCGATGATCACCGCGCTGGCAGGGATCTCCCCCAGGGCGGTGGCCTCGCGGTTGGTCCAGTAGCCGGCCTGCTCCAGACCGTCCAGGGGCGGGATGACTGGATCGGAGCCGGTGCTGATGAGGATCTGGTCGGCGGCAAAGCGTTGCCCGCCGACCTCCAGCGTGCCCTGGCCGGCCAGCCGCCCGTCGCCCTTGATCACCGTTACGCCCAGGTCGTCGTAGCCCTTGACCCGGCTCGAGTCATCCCCGGCTGAGGTCATGTAATCGCGGTAGGCGGCCAGCTCGGGCCATTGCAGAGCGGCGGCCGCGGTCCCGGCGGCGCGCTGGGATTCACCCCGCACCTCGGCCGGGCGCAGCAGCGTCTTGGTGGGGATGCAGGCCCAGTTGGAGCACTCGCCGCCGATCAGCTCCCGCTCGATCAGCAACACACGCGCGCCGTCGGCGGCCAGCGCGTTGGCGGCGTGCTCCCCCGCCGGACCGGCACCGAGGATGCCCACATCGAAACGATCGGCCATCGCCGCAGCCTACCGACCGTCCTTCACGTGCCGGTTCGCGCCAGGTGTTGCTCGACGCGTCGCCTCAGGCGCGACCGCAGCTGCGGCCATTCGTCATCGATGACTGAGAAGTAGGCGGAGTCTCGCGCGGCTCCGCCGGGAAGCACCATGTGCTTGCGCATGATGCCCTCGAAGCTCGCGCCCAGCGCGCTCAGGGCACCGCGCGACCGTTCGTTGCGCGCGTCGGTCTTGAACTCCACTCGGCGCAGCCCGACCTCCTCGAAGGCGTGGCCGAGCAACATGAGCTTGGTTTCCACGTTGATGCCCGTCGACCAGGCCGAGCGCCGCAGCCACGTCCATCCGATCTCCGCCCGCCGATGCTCGAAGCGCAGCTCCAGAAACCGAGTCGAGCCGACCACCTCCCCGGTGGCCGCAGCGCGGATCGCAAACGGCACCTCCCGGCCGGCCTGCGCGGCGGTCACGGCCGCCTGCAGCCAGTCGCGCAGGGCCTCGCGTGAGGAGGCCATGTCGGTCGGCATCCAGACAAACAGCTCGGGCTCGCCGGCCGCCGCGGCCAGGCCATCTTGGTGGGCGACCGTAAGCGGCTCGACTATGGCCAGGCGTCCGGTCAGTGTCGTGCTCAGTGCCGAGGCGTCGAGCGGGTCCTCGAGAGCGGCCATTCGGCGACGATAACCGGTATCGAGCGCTGGCTGGAATCGGCGCCGCCGAGCGTCAGTCCTGCTCTCACTAGTCTGCGGCGCCATGGGCGTGCTCGAAGCGCTGGCCATTTTCGCCGCTGGGATCGTGGCCGGGACGATCAATACCGTGGTCGGCAGCGGCACGCTTTTCACCTTCCCGGTCCTGCTGGGCTTCGGCTACGCGCCGGTGGTGGCCAATGTGTCCAACACCGTCGGGCTGGTCCCCGGCTCGGCCGCCGGCGCGCTTGGGTACAGGCGGGAGCTGGCCGGACAACGGCGCCGCCTTCTTGCGCTGGCCAGCGCGTCGGTGACCGGCGGCGTGGTGGGTGCGGTGCTTCTACTGAGCCTGCCTGCCTCGGCCTTCAAGGCCATCGTTCCGATCTTCATAGCCGCTGCCCTGGTGCTGATCGTCCTGGGGCCGCGGCTGTCGGGCTTCCTGGCCCGCCGGCGCCCCCAGGGCCGTGAGCTAGCCGGGCCGGTGGCCACGTTGGGGGTGTTCGCGGGAGGGATCTACGGCGGCTACTTCGGCGCCGCCCAGGGAATCCTGGTCCTGGCCATCCTCACCCTGTCCATCGACGACGACCTGCAGCGGCTAAACGCAGCCAAGGTTGTGCTCACCGGGTTGGTCAACCTCGTCTCGGGCCTGGTCTTCGTGGTTGCGGCCAACGTGGCCTGGGCTCCGGCCGGACTGATAGCCGCCGGCTCGATGCTGGGCGGCGTGCTCGGTGCTCACGTCGGGCGCCGGCTGCCCGAGCCGGTGCTGCGGGCCGTGATCGTGATCGTCGGCGTCGTGGCGATCGTCCGCTTGCTGGGCTGACCCACCGCCAGGCCTGGGGCGGATTTCATGTCGATGGGACAGAAGATCCGCCTCGGCGACCGCAAACGACTACTTAGAAGGGCTGTGACGCCCCCACGCACCTCTTTCTGGAGCTGCCCGTTGTGCCAAACGCTCGCACCGGATTTCGGGGTTGGCACCGAGTGCATCGCTGGCATGCCGGGCGCGCCAGACCGACCGGCGAACGCCGCGTTTGGCACCCTGAGCATGCTGCGCGGGCGAGGGCGCGCGGGCGGGGGCCCGCGGGCGAGTGAGTGATGTGCGAGATCACCCCACTCACCGCCGGCGCGGTCATCTAGTGCGAGAAGGTCCCCACCAGCCGCGCCTGCTCGATCACGTGATCCTCGATCCGGTCCAGGAGCGCGCGGCGGTCCAGCCCCGGCTCTAGCTCGACGTCGTCATCGAGCGCGTAGACCCAGAAGTAGTAGTGGTGGGTGCCGTGATCGGGCGGAGGCGCGGGGCCCATGTATTCGGAAGAGCCCATCGTGTGAACGCCGTTGACCGCGTCACCACCACCCTCGGGCAGGCCCGTGGCGTCGCCGGGGATGCCGTAGGCCACCCAATGGGTGAAGCCGTCGACCAGCGGCGCGTCGGGGTCGTGAACCACCACCACGAACGCCTTGGTGCCCTCGGGAACGCCTGACCACTCCAGCGCCGGCGCCACGTCCTCGGCGTCGCCGGTGTGTTTGTCGGGGATGCGCTCGTGGTGCTTGAACGCGGGACTGGTCAGCTTGAGGTCTGCGACGTTTAGCTCTTGGGGCATGCCCCTGCGCTACCCGCGCTGGCGGTGGGCAAATCCCGCCTACATCTAACCAACCGAGGGCGATTGGTGGACCGCAACCGAGGGCGGTTGCTGAAGCTCAACCGAGGGCGGTTGCTGAAGCGAGAGGACGTTGCCGTCTGGATCGGCGAACCAGGCCACGCGCGAACCGCCGGGTGCGACCCATACGTCGTGCTGGTCCTGCGCCATGCCCTCATAGCGCTTGAACGCCACCCCGGCCTCCCGCAGCGCCCGGGTCGTCGCGACGATGTCCCGGACGCGCCAACCGAGCACCGTGTGGGCCGCCGGCGCAAACCGATCGACGAGCGTCACCCGCAGCGGCCTGCCGTTGGCGTCATAGGCGTTGGCAAACTCGCTGGCGTCAAGCAGGCCAAACCCGAGCACGCCTCCATAGAACCGCGCCGAAGCCTCGAGATCGCGACTCGCCACAAAGGCCACGAGCTCGGCATCCCCCAACAACACCGGACAGACCTTAAGCTCTCATCTTCGGAGCCCTCACGCTGAGCTGCGCGGCGGGTGGCGC